>CASFRL010000092.1 GCA_949297285.1 uncultured Bacteroidales bacterium | reverse complement strand
TATTATGCCAGTCTTCTTTGTTTGCTTGGTTATCAGGCTATTGAAGAAGAACGCATATTGCCTTTCCCCGATGAATATAAGATCGATTATTTGAATCACAAACGTAAATCTGCATTATGAAAAATACGATAATAACCGTACAGCAAAAGAAAAGAGAAATTATCATCGGATTACTCTGTTTCTTGGCGGCAAATCTGGTAAATCTGGCAGCTATTCTTATTTATAAAACCTCTTTCACAGAGTTGATAAAATCGCTGGGGTATGTAGTCGTTTTTTCTATCGTTATTTATGTCTTTGTAGGCATAGTACGCATTCTTTTTTATGGAATCAAAAAAATTTATAAAATGATATTCAAAAAAAAACAGATATTATGAAAAAGACATTGTTTTTATTTTTACTTTTAATCGGAGTGACAACATCGTTTGCCCAATCCGAGTGGGAGTCGTTATTTAATGGAAAGAATCTGAAAGGCTGGGTTAAATTGAATGGTACGGCCGAATATAAGGTCGTTGACGGAACCATTGTCGGAATCAGTAAAATGGATACACCGAATACATTTTTGGCAACAAAAAAAATGTATGGAGATTTTATTCTCGAATTTGAATTTAAAGTAGATGATTCTCTCAATTCAGGAGTTCAATTCCGAAGCAATAGCCTGAAAGAATATCAAAACGGAAGAGTACATGGGTATCAATTCGAAATAGATCCCTCTTCCCGTGCATGGACAGGTGGCATTTATGATGAAGCCCGCAGAGGATGGCTCTATGATCTTACCGGAAAAGAGTATGCACAGAAAGCCTTTAAAAAAGGAGAATGGAACAAGGCTCGTATCGAAGCGATCGGCAAGAATATTCGTACGTGGGTGAATGGCATACCTTGTGCAAATATATTGGATGAAACGGACTCGAGCGGATTTATCGCATTGCAAGTGCATGCTATCGGTGATAAGTCGCACGAAGGCAAAACGATAGCTTGGCGTAATATTAAGATTTGCACTCAAAATATAGAGTCGGAGAAAACACCCGATTTCCAGGAAATTCCTCAAAAAAATTGTATTGCCAATACGATTTCGGATCGGGAGGCTCAAGACGGATGGAAATTGTTATGGGATGGTGCTACGACAAACGGTTGGAGAGGAGCCAAACTCTCGACATTCCCTCAAAAAGGTTGGAAAATAGAAAATGGAATATTGAAAGTCTTGAAATCGGATGGTGCCGAGTCGAGAAATGGTGGTGATATCGTAACCGTCGACAAGTATAAAAATTTTGAGTTGAGTGTCGATTTTAAAATTACACCGGGAGCCAATAGCGGGATAAAATATTTTGTAGATACGGATATGAATAAAGGTGAAGGTTCATCGATCGGATGCGAATTCCAAATATTGGATGACCTTAAACACCCGGATGCCAAGTTGGGAGTAAATGGCAATAGAAAATTAGGATCGCTTTACGATCTTATCCCTGCTCCGGAAGATAAACCTTTTAGACCGGGATTTTTCAATAATGCCCGCATTGTAGTGAAAGACAATAAGGTAGAACATTGGCTGAATGATGTGAAAATCATAGAATATGAGCGTAACAATCAAATGTGGAGAGCCCTTGTCGCTTATAGTAAATACAAAATATGGCCGGCTTTCGGAGAAGCAGCAGAAGGTAATATCTTGTTGCAAGACCATGGCGATGAAGTATGGTTTCAGAATATAAAAATAAAAGAGCTGAAGTAACGTAATTTGGCAATCTATCAAAGTACATATAAATGTTTAGGTCGGGGAAGGAGCATATTTTATGCATGGTTTGAAGTGATGCATACCCGTGCAGATTTGCTCCTTTGCCACAGACCTGAAAGAGAATTAAATTCGATAGTTGATCTTATTGTAAAAGAGTTGTTCCGAATCGAGAATATCGCCAATCGCTTTGACCGCAACAGCGAACTCGGACAACTCAACGATAGCGCTTTTTTATCTCCGATAAAAGTCAGCGAAGAACTGTTTTCTATAATCCGTTGTTGCATAGAGTCCTATGATAAGACACTTGGATATTTTGATATTACGGTCAATTCAGCGAACAATTACCGGGATGGTATAAAAAATATAATTCTTGATCCTCAAAGTTTAACAGTTCACTTTCTTCACCCCGATATAAAAATCGATTTATGCGGATTTGTAAAAGGATATGCCCTTGACCGAGTTAAACAACTGTTACAGAATAACGTCAGCGATGCTTTGTTGAATTTGGGAAACAGTTCGGTTATGGCATTAGGAAATCATCCTTGTGGCGATGGTTGGAAGATTGCCATGAATGCGCAAACCTATTCCTCGATTAAGCATCCCATTATCTTGCATAACGAATGTTTTACATCTTCCGGAAACTCTTCCGAAAATTTTAATCATATCATTTGTCCCGAAACCGGGAAGCGTGTAGAACGTAAAGAAGTCGTTTCTCTGATTACCCCCGACGGTGTTGACGGAGAAATTTTTTCCACAGCCCTATTTGCAGCACCACAGCCCGATAGAGAAAAAATGATTCGGAAATTTGCTTTAAAAATAATTTCTTGATCTGCTCTTCTATCTTTCTGATCCTGAATTTTTTTAGTAGGATGTTGTAATGTTAATTAATAAATATTTTTTTTTCGGGAACGGTGCCGATGTTTTTCCGTAAAAACGCTTTAATATAGTAAATTATTGTTTTCTGGGAGTTCTATCTTTGTGATAAAGATAGGAGAGGAAGATTATATCGGTTCTTAAATCTATTCTATAAGTTTTTAAAAGTATAAATGCTAATATCATGTACTCTGTCATAAGAGGAATTATATAAATTTTTTATTCAACTCATAGGAAAATATTTATTGATTAGTTAACCGTTTTAATATTTGGAGAATATGAAGAAAGCACAAAAGAGAACGGTTTGTTTCTGTTTCCGAAAAAAGCTGTATTGGAGTTTGTTTCTATCTCTATGTATGCTCTGGGGTAGTGCAAATGAATTGATGGCTTCAGAATCTTCTGCTCGACGAAGCATTAGTGCACAACAAGGTAAAAAGGAACTGACCGGAACTGTTGTTGATGAGAAAGGTGAATCGATACCCGGAGCCTCTGTAATGCTTAAGGGTACTTCTACCGGAACAATGACCGATATGGATGGACGTTTTTCCTTAAATGTCCCTGAAAATGCAAAAACTTTACTTGTTTCTTTTGTCGGAATGGATTCAGAAGAGGTCTCTATCGGCAAACAAAGAAATTTTAAAATTGTATTGCGCGAATCGAATGTAAGTTTAAATGAAGTTGTTGTTGTCGGGTATGGTTCGCAGAAAAAACAAAGTATTGTAGGTGCAATATCGCAAGTCTCGGGAGAAGATTTGCAACGTGCTGCCGGTATTACTAATTTAGGTCAGGCATTGACCGGTTTGTTACCCGGTGTCAGTACAATACAAATTACCGGTATGCCGGGTGCTGATGACCCTACCATACTTATCCGTGGACAATCTACTTGGAATAATGCTCAACCCCTTATTTTGGTCGATGGTATCGAGCGTCGTATGAATGATGTCGATATGAGTGAGGTTGAGTCGGTTTCTGTTTTAAAGGATGCCTCTGCAACTGCCGTTTTTGGTGTGAAAGGTGCAGAAGGCGTAATTTTGATTACGACAAAACGAGGGAAAGAAGGAAAAGCTCAATTCAATTTCTCTGCTAATATGGGCTTTAAGTTGTTGGCGAGAATGCCCGAAAAATTAGACTCTTATTCTGCGTACATGTACCAGAATGCCGGTATCGAGCGTGAATTGCCGACAAGAGAAGATAGCTGGCAATATTATACTCCGATGGATATTGTCAATCGTTACAAATACAGATTATCTCCCTCCGATGAATACATTTATCCGGATGTCGACTGGACCGATGCCATGACAAAAGATTTTGGTTTATCGCAGAGATATAACCTGAATGTCAGTGGAGGTAGTAAATTTGCTAAATATTTCGGCTCTTTGGCATATACCAAAGAAGGTGATATCTTAAATTCTGGCGATCAGACAGGATTGCCCTATAAATCTCAATATGCATATGAACGGTATAATTATCGTACCAATCTCGATTTCAATATAACCCCTTCAACGATATTTACCGTTAATCTGGCCGGTTATTTAGGAATAAAGCATGGCACCTATGTTAGTTCAGAATATGACCTTTGGCGAGCTTTCTATTATACTCCGCCCGGAGTTTTCCCTGTAAAACATGAAGATGGAACGTGGGGATATACCGCATTGAATTCCCAGATCGGAAATCCCGTGAAAACTTTAAATGCCAGTGGTGCGAAAAAGAATTACACGACACAGGTAAATACCGATTTTATTTTGAAACAAAAACTCGATTTCATCACAGAGGGGTTAAGTGCTCAACTTTCTTTCTCTTATGATAATACATTATATTCTGAATCCGGAACACAAGGAAGTACACTGTTATCTAAATATATCGATCCGCTTACCGGAGAGGTTACTTACAATCCTATGAAAGGAAACAACGAATACGATTATGTGTTGTCGCCAGATTATCATCATAGTGAAAGTGTCGAAGTAGGTTCTACTGTACGTCGTTTGTTCTACCAGATACAATTAAATTATAATCGTCGTTTTGGCGATCATGATTTAGGCGTTACCGGATTGCTCAACCGGGAAGAATACGCTTCGGGAAGTATGTTCCCACGTTATCGTGAAGACTGGGTCGGACGTTTGACCTATAATTATGATGAACGCTATTTTATGGAGACAAATGGAGCCTATAACGGTTCTGAAAAATTCGGAAAAGGATATCGTTTCGGGTTCTTCCCTTCGTTAGCTGTGGGATGGTTGATTTCCAATGAGAAATTCTTTACTTTTAATTGGCTCGATAAATTAAAACTTCGTTATTCTATCGGTAAAGTCGGAAACGATAATTTTGACGCGACTCGATGGGCTTACGAAACTCAATGGGCAGTCGATGACAACTATACCAAATTTGGTCCATGGTCCGAAAATAGCCCGTATACCCAATATCTGGAAAGTGTTGTCGGTAACCCCGATTTGCAATGGGAAACAGCCCGTAAACAAAATTTAGGGTTGGAATTAGCCGTATTGAAAAATATGATTTCTGTCAATTTCGATTTGTTTAAGGACAATCGAGATAAAATCTTCTTGAGTGCTGGACAACGTTCCGTTCCCGATTATTTCGGAGCCAATGCTGTTTCGGCCAACTTAGGAAAGACAGAAACCAAAGGTTATGAGTTTGAAATCAACTTCCATAAATCTCATGCCAACGGGTTGAGCTATTGGGCTACATATAGTTTTACTCATGCTAAAGACAAGATTATTTATATGGAAGATGCCGAGTTGTTGCCTGCATACCAGAAAAATGAAGGTTTCCAGATCGGGCAGACAAAGACTTTGATAAGCTCCGGATATATAACGAACTGGGACGATGTGTATGCCAGCGTAAAAGGAGATGTCAACAATAGCTATCGACTCCCGGGAGATGTAAACGTACTTGACTTTAACGGAGACGGTGTCATTAATGATTATGATGAAGCACCTTATGGTTATCCGTCACGTCCTCAAAATACCTATAACTTATCTGCCGGTATTGATTATAAAGGTTGGAGTTTTATGGTTCAGTTCTATGGTGTATATAATACAACCCGTTCTCATAATTTCCAGACAACCACAGGAGCAACCACTTGTCCCTTGGTATATGAATATTTGAATGATTATTGGACCCCCGATAATGTCGATGCTCAATGGAAAGCTCCACGTTCGGGAACAGAAAGTTATATCGCTGATTTAAACCTGTTTGATGGTTCTTATTTACGATTGAAAAATATAGAATTGGCTTATACTTTCAAACAAAGTTGGATGAAACGTTTGGGAATCAATTCCTTGAAACTATTGGTTAGCGGTAATAATCTCTGTTTCTGGTCTAAATTACCGGAAGATCGTGAACAGTCGGTTTATAATGGAGGTGGTACCGGAACATTATATCCAAATATAAAACGGGTGAATATTGGATTGAATGTAAGTTTCTAATCTTAAAGATAGATAGAATATGAAAATGAGAATGTTATTTATAAAAAATATATCATGGGTCTTTGTCTTGAGCTGTATGTTGACAGCTTGTGAAGACTATCTGGATAAAGCTCCTGAAGCAGATATAACCGATGAAGATGTGTATAGTAAATACAGTTCTTTTCAGGGTTTTATTGAAGATATATATCAATGTGTAGTGGATGTCGCAAATCGAGATATCCATGGAATGATGAACTGGAATTGGGGTGACGATGTTGTCGGTGCTCAAAGCAAACGAATGGGTGATTTTGCTATTAATGGCGATTATTTGAAATGGAGAGATACTGATGTCAGTCCTTTTTTCGCAGGATCAAAGTCGACCGGAAACGGCGAAATGGGAAATGGCCGTTCGAAACGGGGATATTGGGATCATGGTTGGTTAGGAATCCGTAAAGCGAATATGGCGTTGGCCAATTTGGATAAACTGGTTGAACCTTATGGTTCGGGATCTTTGGAAGAACAGAGAAATCTGATCGCCGGACAAGCATATTTCTTTAGGGCTTATTTCCATTTTGAAATTATGCGTTCTTGGGGTGGAATACCTTATATCGATCAAATGTTGATGCCTGACATGGAACTGACTTTCCCGCGTTTATCTTATCGGGAAACAGCAGAAAAAGCTGCATTGGATTTTCAAAACGCCGCTAATTTGTTACCTGAAAATTGGGATGATATAGCAACAGGACAAATTACAAACGGTAAGAATGAAGGCCGTCTGACTAAAGGTGCTGCGTATGGTTATTTGGGAAAAGATCTGTTGTATGCCGCATCTCCATTGATGAATGGGGTATCGACCGGAACCTATGATTATGATATAGATTTGTGCAAACGAGCTGCACAAGCATTTATGGAAGTAATTAAATTGGCCAATAAAGGTGTGTATGAATTGATACCTTTCTCGGAATATAGCAATAACTTCTATAAGACAGATGCATCTGCTCCCTGGACAAAAGAGACAATATTTAAAAATCCGGTTTATGGTCATAGCCAATGGAATCATGGAGCTGAAATTCTTGTGGTGTGTGGCGGATGGAGTAATTATGCCTCTCCTACCGAAAATTATGTAGAGAACTTTGGTATGGCAAACGGTTTGCCGATTAAAGTAAAAGGATTGGGTGACATTGCCGATTCAGGATATGATCCTTTAAATCCGTGGGTAGGAAGAGATCCTCGTTTTTATTATAATATTTTGATTGACGGCGACCAAATTATAGAGTCGGATGATGCACCCAGAAAATATGCCGAATTATATGTAGGCGGCGCAGATCGTAGTGCCGGAAATAGTGTTACGGGATATGGATATCGTAAGTTCCATCATTTGCGTAGAAACGGTAAAGATGACGGTATGCAGACATCGTTCTATATGCAATGTCCGCAAATGCGTTTGGCCGATGTTTATTTAATGTATGCAGAAGCTGTCAATGAAGCCTATGGCCCGAATGTTACACCGGATTTTCCGGAAGCAATAACAGCCGTAGAAGCGGTGAATCGAGTGAGAACCCGTGCCGGTGTTCCGGATGTAGATTCGAGATTCTTGGGAGATAAAACGATCTTCAGAGAAATTATCCGACAAGAAAGAGCTGTGGAATTAGCGTTCGAAAATCATCGTTGGTATGATTTGCGTCGCTGGTATATTGCTCATGAAAGAGAATATAAAGAACTGTACGCTTTAGAATTCGATCAGGGACATACCTATTTCAATAAAGTTTTATATCAGACTAAGACATTTGAAATGAAGCATTATTGGTTACCCTTCGAAACGTCACAGGTGAGCATATATCCGGGATTCTATCAAAACCCGGGATGGTAATTTGATTTATTCATTTAATAAGCTATACAAATGAAACATACATATAAAATATTACTTTTATTTGCGTTTGTCTGTGGTATGCTTTTCCCGTCGAATATAGTTGCCCAAGAGAAGAAGCAAGCGAAAATAATAGTATCTTCATTCGTTAAGGATGAAAATGGCGCTCCGATCGTCGGGGCTAAGGTCTTCGGACAAGAAGGAGCAGTGGTGACAAAAACCGATGCGACAGGACATTTCTCTATTGAGATTCCGGCATCGACAAATTTGCTAATAGAAGCTAAAGGGTATCAGTCGAGAATTTTAAATGTAAAAAGTGACGATACGGTCGTACTTACGAAAATGCCTTTTTTAATGACCGAGGATGATGTGATTAATATTCCTTTTACCAAAATAAAAAGGGGTGAGGTCGTTAACGGTACTTCTGCCGTTAGTACGCAAGATATATTGCAGTATGATAACTTTCAAACGGTTACAGATTTGATTCAATCTCGGGTTGCCGGTTTGCTCGGGTCATCGAACATCCGGGGAATAGGCGATGCTTTGATCGTGGTAGATGGAATTCCTCGTGATCCGTCGATGTTAAATATTGAGGAAATTGATCAAATAACCGTACTTAAAGACGTAAATGCTTCGGTATTATATGGAACACAAGCAAAGAACGGAATCATTTATATTACGACCAAGAGAGGTAAAGCTCAAAAACGTGAAATCAATATCTCTGTCGAACAGGGGATGTCATTTCCTAAAGCGTTGCCGCGTTATTTGAGCTCGGCCGAATATATGGAACTTTATAATGAGGCTTTGACCAACGACGGATTGGGCATAAGATACGATGCAGACTTAATCGAAAAATACCGTAGCGGAAGCAACATCTATCGATATCCGAATGTCGATTATTATTCAGATGAATTCTTGAAAAGTTTTCGGAATACGACAAAAGTCATTACTGAATTTTCAGGAGGAAATGAACATACCCGTTATTATACCAATTTAGGGTGGACCAATTGGGGATCTCTATTCGAGCAAGGACAAGCTCAGACGACAAACCGTTTTAATGTTAGAGGTAACATCGATTTCAAAATAACAGATTATATCAGCAGCCATTTGGATGCCGTAGTCGTATTTGATCTGGATAAAGGCCCGAACGGTGATTTTTGGAATAATGCAGCAACTTTGCATCCCTATTATTACTCTCCGTTAATTCCGCTAAGCATGATCAATGATCCGACGCTTGCAGAAACCGCTAAATTGGTCAATGGCCAATATGTATTGGGGGGAACGACGCAATATCAAGATAACGTGTATGGAAACATGTATTTAGGCGGTTATTTGCAGAATATCCAACGTACAGCGCAGTTTAATGGAGGTGTAGATTTTGATATCGATAAGTGGGTAAAAGGGTTGAAGTTCAAAACCTATTTGAGTTTCGATTTCTATAATCAGTATAGCCAGAGTGTGGATAACGAGTATGCCGTATATAGTCCGGTATGGGGAGACAATGATGAGATATTGTCTTTGACCAAAATCAATGAAGATGTATCGACCGGAGTTCAGAATTTAGGATCGGGTAGTTTAACCCGTCGGGTAGGTTTTTACGGAATGTTCGATTATGACCGTACGTTTAAAGATGTTCATCGGGTTTCGGGATCTCTCCTCGGATTTTACAATACCGTAGATCAGAATGATGTATTGTTGACTTCTAAATATGCACATCTGGGGTTGAGATTGGCTTATAATTATGCTCAGCGTTATTTTGTAGATTTTAGTTCGAACTATTCACATTCGGTTAAATTGCCGACAGGCAATCGGGGCGGTTTTTCTCCTACGTTAGGATTGGGATGGGTTGTTTCGAATGAAGATTTCTGGAAAGACAATAATATCCTGAATTATTTAAAATTGAAGTTAAGCGGTGGAGTCCTGAAGACCGATGAAAATATCGGAACACATATTTATAATGAATCATATTGGTATGATGGCAGTTTTTCTTGGGGCGATGGCGATTATTCCGGAAATATCACTTATGCCGGACGTTCAGCCAATCCGAATCTTACGTATGAGAAAATGAAAAATATAAATGTAGGTTTCGAATCATACTGGTTTAACAAACAATTGTCTTTAGAAACAAATTTCTTCTATAATCGGTATTCTGACCAGGTGCTTCGCCGTTATAATTATTATCCTTCATTCGTTTCGGTACTTTTCCCGGATGAGAACTATGAAGAAGATAGCTATACCGGAGTTGAAATAGGAGCGGTATGGAGTCGCAGTATCGGAGATTTCTCTTTCGATTTGGGAGCCAATTTACTTTATGCTACATCGAAAGTATTAAAAGAAGATGAACTTTGGGCAAACGATTATCAATATAGAAAAGG
>CASFRL010000091.1 GCA_949297285.1 uncultured Bacteroidales bacterium | reverse complement strand
GCAAATCATGCACATGATGAAGACGTTGCATACGACCGACCGGAAGATGTCGTACTTCTACGGCGCCCGTGCCTTGAACGAGGTATTCTATCTGAACGACTTCCTCGAATTGGAGAAAGAGTTCCCGAACTTCTCGTTCCATTTGGCGCTTGACCGTCCGGATCCAGCGGCCGATGCGGCGGGTGTTAAGTATACACCGGGATTCGTTCATCAAGTAATCTATAATACTTACCTGAAGGATCACGAGGCTCCGGAGGATATCGAGTACTACATGTGCGGTCCGGGCCCGATGTCGAAAGCCGTCGAAGGTATGCTGGATAGCTTGGGTGTACCGATGGAGATGCTGCATTTCGATAACTTTGGTGGGTAATAATGCCTTTACTTTTATAAAAAGGTCGTCTCGGGATAAACCGGGGCGGCCTTCTTTTGTTTGGGGCAAGGGAACGATGCGAAAGATGAACATTCTTTTATGAGATTCGAATTTTCCCAATTCTATTTTTGCTGAATAAAACGATTCTCCGTAGCTTTAAGCCCGAATCTTAAAAGCATTATATGATGAGAAAAATGTTCATTAGCTTTTTTCTTTGTTCGCTATTTAACGTCATCGTGTCTGCCCAAGCTTATTTGAATACGATTCTGGAACGTTTAGAGTATATTCAGTCCGCCAGTTACATCGATCTGAAGGAGGCGTGGGAGCCGGGCGACACGGAGCCTGTCTATGCGACTCCGTTCTACATGGAAGAATATCGGAATCCGAGCGATACGGTGATCGGTTCGAGTTATTTATCTTGGGATTCCGTAGGTAAGAGACGTTTCGAGGGAGGTTATGATGGAACCGTAAGCGCGAGTATGTTTCATGAGGAGAAAGGTATTGTTATCGATGATTTCTCCATTCCGCGCGCTCCGTTTCGCTTGGTAAGCCCGCCTTTCTTTAATTATGTGGAAAGCATTATCCGTTACCTATTGGGAAGATAGCCTGACCAGGGAAATCAAGGAGACAGAGGAGATTTATTATGTGAAAATGACCATTCACGAGGAGAACCAAATTGAGTTTTTCGGAAAGCCATGCCGCATCCCTACACCACCTTTTTATATGGAACCAACCTCTATCTATGAGCTTTGGGTAGACAAATCGACCGGACTTCCCTATAAAGTGAGACGGGAGATGTCGCATAGTATATCCACGAATACCGTCTCTGAGGTAAAGTTGAACGGATTGGATCCGGCCGCATTCAACCTCTATGACTGTTTCCCTACGGATTATGAGATACGAATGTATGGGCAAAAGAAAAGGTCTACATCCGCTTTGGAAGGGAAAAAGGCGCCCGACTGGCAATTGGCAGACACGACAGGGCGGTTGGTTTCCCTGTCTGGCTTACAGGGCAAAATCATTTTGCTTAACCTGACGGGAATCGGTTGCGGACCATGCCATGCGGCTATTCCGTTTCTTAATACGCTAAAAGGACGTTTCCCGAACGATTTGGATGTGGTCGCTATCGATACGTGGGGGCGGAAACAATCTTCCATACGCAATTATATCCGTCATAACGCTATACGGTATCTTTTTCTTGAGGGAACGCCGGACATCGCAAAAGCTTACCAAACCGGAGGAGCCGCGCCTTATTTTTTCTTGCTGGATGAGAATCGTGTTGTACGAAAAATGTTTTTTGGTTATAAGGTAGGCGAAAGCGATAAAGAGATCATTCGTGCGATCGAGGCTTTGCTGCGTTAAGCCAAATATATTTCGAATGTTTTTAAATGACATGCAGCGTTTTTTATTCGTTCAACATCTATCCTCATGTAAATTGAAAAATAAATTTGATATGAAGCTTTTGATTTTGTCATTCTTTGTGATGTTGCTGGGATATTCATTGTTTTTTGATCAGGATGATGAGGTAAGACTTCATCAAATAGATGCCTTGTCGTCTGAGTTAAATTCCGTGACAAGTGAGAGTGCGGATACTCTTCTTTTCTATGCGAGCCAATCTTTTGATATGCCTACTAATTGATTGATAAATTCGGGCGATATTTTTTTTGATTTTTTTCGATAAAAAGTTAGATGTATTGTTTGTTCCTTTTAATAATATCACTACATTTGGAACCATATAACCTTATAATACATGAAAAATGGAATTGTCGATTATTTCTTATATAAGGAACATAGACTTTGTCGTGATAATGTGTATGTATTTTCTCTTCTTCTTATTTTCCGGAAAGAGGATTGCTTTCCGCAAGGAAAAGATAGGAGAATATCGGAAAGAGAATAACGATTTAGTGGAATTATTTTTATTACTCATACAAGGCATTTGGCCTGCGGAACGACTTTATATTCTCCCGGATGATAGTCCTCGGTTGGGCTGATATCGCCCCATCCATTCATACGAGATGTGGCGATGGAATGGGGATTTATTTCAAATCGGAAGAATCACTTTGGTCGAGGCTCATATATGACGGAATATCCGAGAGGAATTTGTAGGTGTTTTTCTTTTTGTCGATTTCACACCCATAATGATGAATGCCATTACTCACTAAAAGATATTTTACGTGTAAGGCCATATTGTAACGAGCGATTTGGTAAAATACTTCCTTCGTTATCGTTATGTGGGGGGCTTTGTATTCAATAATCATTAATGGATCCAAGTAAAGATCGTACACCACGGTGTCGCAGCGTTTGGTGGTGCCGTTTAAAGAGATGGATACCTCATTCGCTAATAGCTCCATGGGATAACCTTTTTCGGTAATAAGGTAATTTACAAAGTGCTGACGCACCCATTCCTCGGGCGTCAACGTTACATATTTATGCCGAAGCGCGTCCCAAATAAATGGTTTGCCCGCTTTCCGAATCACTTTCGCCGGATATTTTGGTAGATTTAATGAAAGCATTTGCTATATTTGTTCTGTTATTTCGTTTAGAACGATTCCCCAAAGGTAGTGATTTATGAAAACAAAACAAGAAATCGTAGAAAATTGGTTGCCCCGTTATACGGAACGGAAGCTGGAAGATTTCACCGAGCATATATTACTCACGAATTTCACCAAATATGTCGAGATCTTCGCAGGGCGTTTCAAGGTGCCGATCTTTGGACTGAAGAGCTCGATGCCCAACGCTTCAGCAGATGGCATTACGATTATCAATTTCGGTATGGGAAGCGCGAATGCGGCTACAATCATGGATTTGCTATCCGCCATCATGCCAAAAGCGGTTCTTTTCCTTGGAAAATGCGGTGGTTTGAGGAAGGCGAACGAATTGGGGGATTATTTGTTGCCAATCGCCGCGATTCGTGGTGAGGGTACGTCCGATGAGTATTTACCGCCCGAGGTACCATCGTTGCCTGCGTTTTCTATGCTTAGAGCTATCTCTTCCGCGATTCGGGATCGCGGGAAAGACTATTGGACGGGAACGATCTATACAACCAATCGAAGGGTCTGGGAATATGACAACGATTTTAAAGAGTATTTGCGAGCTACGCATGCCACAGGCATTGATATGGAAACCGCCACGCTTCTGACGGCTGGATTCGCGAATCACATACCGACAGGGGCTTTGTTGATGATATCGGACAAGCCCATGGAAGAAACGGGCGTGAAAACCGAAGAGAGCGACCGTGAGGTTACCCGGCGTTTTGCCGAGGAGCATGTCATGCTCGGTGTCGAGGCGCTCCGGCAAATTATTGATGAGAAAAAGACTATCCGGCATATCCGTTTCAGTTGGTAAATGATTCAAATTCGACATCATGGCGAAAAAAGAGATTACATTTGAAGAGATTGCTCGTGACATCAAGGCACGAAAGTTCCAACCCATTTATGTGCTAATGGGTGAAGAGCCATTTTTTATCGATCAAGTTACGGATTTGCTTATTGAGAATGTATTGAGTGATTCCGAGCGCGATTTTAATCAAATCATCCTATATGGGGCTGACACGGATGCGATTTCGATTATCAATGCCGCACGTCGTTTCCCTATGATGTCTGATTACCAATTGGTTGTTGTTCGAGAAGCACAAATGGTACGCGATATTGAATTGTTGGCGAGTTATGCCAAGAAGCCATTAGCGTCAACGGTGCTGGTCCTCAATTACAAGTACAAAACCTTAGACCGTCGACGCTCGTTAGCCGCGGCGGTTGAGAAAAACGGGTTGATTTTTGAGTCGAAAAAAGTACCAGATTACAAGATGCCGGCATTTATCACTTCTTTGTTGCGTCAACGTTCCATAGAGATTGATCCCAAAGCCGCTCAAATGCTCTCTGATTTCCTTGGAAACGATTTAAATCGTCTCGTCAAGGAATTGGATAAGTTAGCGATTATCTTGGCTGAGACAGGCTCAAAACGCATTATACCGGAAATTGTCGAACGTAATATCGGGATTAGCAAGGAGTACAATAATTTCGAATTGCTCAAGGCGCTCGTGCAAAAAGATATTTTGAAAGCGAACCGGATCGCTCAATACTTTGAGAAGAACCCGAAAAACAATCCGATACAGATGACACTCTCCGTGCTTTTTAATTATTTCTCGAATTTGTTGATTTGCTATTACTCTAAAGATCGATCAGAGGCGGGGCTGATGACTACCTTGGGGTTGAGAGGGAATTATCAGGTGAAAGATTACCTGCTGGGAATGCGGAACCACTCCGCGATGAAGGTATTTAATTTGATTGGCGAGATTCGCTTGGCCGACGCACGATCGAAAGGCGTAGATAACACCTCTGCCTCTGATGCGGATATCCTAAAAGAACTCCTTTACAAGATATTGCATTAAAATCGTATTGAAAAGCGATTCTTTAAAAAGAGGGCTATTCTTTTTTTATACAGCGAATTACGTCGATTTTATCTCCGTGTGGCGAGTGTTTTTACCAACTTGCCTACTCGCCCCCATAAAAAACCTTCAAATGCGTATTTAAACAATTCCTTTTTTCTACGATGACAAAAAGGGGTGAGGCTACTACTATTTTTATGTGATGAATCTGCCATATTGTCTGTTCCTTCTTAGCCGTCAATATAGGAATTGCTAAATTGTAAACGATTTTAATCTGGTTACTTATGTAAATTTACCGTTTTTGTAATCAGGAAGTGTTGCATTTGCAGGTAATTACTATTGTTAATTCATATATGTAAATCGTAAATAGTTCGGATTGTAAATGTAAATAGTCAAAAAGGAATCGCTATTCGTATGCCTTTTAAGCTGTATATAATTATTGAAAAGCCAATAAGATAGAATATATTTTGTAATGTATTACATTAATGAGATTGAATTCCGCTGTTTACATAACGAAATAATGCTTCAAAAACAAATATTCTCTATTTTATTATATCTTATAAACCAGTAAGATGATTTGCAATATTTAAAGTATTAATATAATTGGTTTCAAGTGATTCTAATAGCTGTTTACAATTATATTGTATCCATTTGTATTTGAAATATTGTATTTGTAAACGGAATAATTTAGAAATATAAATTGCGTGTTTCCAAAAAACGATTTATATTTGTATTCAGTTTATGCGATATTGATTTACATCGATAAACGGACAAGATGGCAGTTTTTTGAATGAAATTTCGAAGAAGATGGACCTACGAGAACGTGTTATGACGATTATGGAGCATGAGGGAATGTCCTCTACCAAATTTGCGGACGAGATTGGTGTTCA
>CASFRL010000090.1 GCA_949297285.1 uncultured Bacteroidales bacterium | reverse complement strand
AATATTTGGCGATTTCCTTACGAGACCGGGCAGAACGGAGGGGCTGCATTTTTATTGGTGTATATTCTTTGCGTATTGTTTTTAGGGTTGCCGGTCATGTTGGCCGAGTTTGTCATAGGACGTAGTGCCAAGGCTAATGTGAACCGTTCGTTCTTGAAACTGGCGCCCGGTACGCATTGGAATATTATCGGATATATGTGTGTATTTGCCCCTGTATTTATTATGGGCTTTTATTCTGTGATTGCCGGTTGGACACTCGATTATGTTTATCAAGCCGCAACATTTGGAATGAGCCAGAAAAGCCCGGAGTATTTCTCTACTGCGTTTACCGAGTTTACGGCGTCACCTATTCGTCCCCTGTTTTGGATATTCTTATTCCTCGGCATGAATTATTTTATTGTTTCGCGAGGTGTCAGTGACGGTATCGAGCGAGCTTCGAACGTCTTGATGCCTTTGTTATTCGTAATATTAATCGCTTTTTGTATCCGTTCTCTTTTCTTGCCCGGAGTGAAAGACGGACTTTCCTTCCTGTTTCATCCGGATTTTTCGAAAATAGATTCGGGAGTCATATTGCGGGCCATGGGGCAGGCCTTTTTCTCGCTGAGTTTGGGAATGGGGACATTGATAACCTATGCCTCCTATTTTTCCGATAAGACTTCGTTGCCTAAGACGGCGATTACGGTGGCTTCGTTAGATACCTTTGTCGCTGTCATGGCAGGAGTTATCATATTCCCGGCCGTATTTTCTTTCGGGATCAGCCCGTCACAAGGTCCTGAACTTATTTTTATAACCTTGCCGAACGTGTTCCAGCATATACCGGGAGCTTATGTGTGGTCGATATTGTTTTTTGTATTGGTTACCGTTGCCGCACTGACATCGACCATATCGCTGTGCGAAGTGGCTATTGCTTTTTTGCATGAAGAGTTTCATTTTACACGCCGTAGAGCTTCGCAAATTCTTATTCTCATTTGTTTGGTAATGAGTACACTCTGTTCATTGTCGTTCGGGCCATTGAAAGATTTTCTGATTTTTGGTTTTTCCATATTCAATTTCTGCGACTTTTTGGCTTCGAACATATTGTTGCCTGCCGGAGGAATGCTCATTTCCATATTTGTCGGTTGGAAATTGAATCGGCAATTCATAAAGGATGAATTGAGCAATCATGGGGCTACTCGGGTTTGGTATTTCGGTATATTGATGTTCTGTATGCGCTTTGTCGCCCCGATAGCGATATTCTTGATATTCTTATCCGGTCTTGGATTGTTTTAAATGAAAGAATCCGAAAAATATCGTTTTTGGAATTTCAGCCGCGGAGAGCGGTTGGCCGTGATTTTATTGTTGTGTTTTATTGCCGTGCTTTTGGTCGTCCGGTTTTATGGCAGGAGTGGGGCATCCGATACGGCAAACTCCGATTTTAATCGGTTTGAGAAGGAGATCTCCGATTTTGAAAAACAGCTCTCTATAAAGGAAGATACGACATTGAATAAGAAAAAATCCGGGAAAAAGAAGTTCTCTCCCGTATATCGTCCTCGAGTACAATCGTTCGAGCCTGTTGAGCGAGAAGTCGAAAGCCGTACTGTCCCGGACCGGGATTTCAAAAATTGAATTGCTTCTTCCATTCGATATTAAAATCGGCAAATAGTTGCTATCCGGGAATGTAAGGAGACCACCTTTCGCGATTTATACAAAAATATACCTTATATCGGATAGGCATTTTAAAGAAAAAGACCTATCTTCGTTCATTGTAAATAAAAAATACCCTTATGAATGTTTCTGGCAATGATTCGGCATTTACGGTAAACCTGAACGGAGATATAATATCTTTATCCCCTCCTTTGGTGATGGGAATATTGAATGTTACACCCGATTCTTTTTATGCCGGGAGCCGTTGTAACGATGATACTGCCGTGACGTTGCGTGCAAGGGAAATTGTCGAGCAGGGCGGGACGGTTATCGATATAGGGGCATATTCTTCGCGCCCTCAAGCAGATGATGTTCCCGAAGAAGAAGAATGGTCGAGGCTGGCATGGGCGCTTGCCGCAATTCGGCGACTATATCCCGATGTATATATCTCGGTAGACACGTTTCGGGCAAAAATTGCCCGTCGGTGTGTCGAAGAGTTTGGCGTGTCGATGATTAACGATATATCCGGCGGGACATTGGACGATAAAATGTTCGAAACGGTTGCCGATCTCAAAGTCCCGTATGTGTTGATGCATATGCGTGGCACACCTCGGACGATGCAGGAATATACACATTATGATAATATAATTGCCGATATGTTGCTCTATTTCGCTCAAAGAAGCGATATGCTCAGGCAGATGGGTGTCAACGATATTATTATAGATCCCGGTTTCGGGTTTAGCAAAACGTTGGATGACAATTATTTGTTGATGAGGGGTTTGTCCGAATTCAAATCGCTCGGGTTCCCCATTTTGGCGGGAGTATCCCGAAAATCGATGATCTATAAACTGTTGGGTACATCGCCCGACGAGAGTTTGAACGGTACGACGGTTTTGAATACGCTTGCATTGTTGGGCGGTGCGAATATATTGCGTGTACACGATGTTAAAGAGGCTGTCGAGACTGTCAAAATTGTAACAAAAACTTTAACAACACAATAATTTATGTTTGTTCAGTTCGGGATAAAAGACGCTTTGGATATTTTGCTTGTAGGTCTGTTGTTGTATAATATCTACAAGATGATGAAAGATTCCGGCACGATCAATATTTTTGCCGGTGTTATGGCCTTTATCGGGGTCTGGGTCGTTGTCACCCGGATTTTGGATATGCGTTTGCTCGGTGCGATAATGGATAAGCTGGTAAGTGTCGGCGTGTTGATTTTGGTTATTCTGTTTCAAGATGAGATAAGGCGTTTCCTTGTCGAATTGGGCTCTCATAAACGATGGCGTTTTTTCTTTAGGTTGTTCTTGCCGAATAAAGAAAAAAAATCCGATCAGCAATCTTATATCATGCCTTTGGTGTATGCTTGCATGAATATGTCAAAAACAAAAACCGG
>CASFRL010000089.1 GCA_949297285.1 uncultured Bacteroidales bacterium | reverse complement strand
TGGTTGACGGCAAAAGGAAATAATCTTTCTGAGATAGATCTGACGAATTGTCCCGATTTGTCTAATTTAGATTTGAGTACCAATCAGTTATCCACTATTGATTTGTCAAATTGTAATGCATTAAAAACCTGTCGGATATACAGCAATCAATTGGACAGTGTTGTTATGCCGAGTGGAGGCGTTGCACCTTCGACAATGATGGATGTAAAGAATAACAAGTTAACGATTTCTACACTTCCGAAGAAAACCGAAGGAATGTCTTCAGCCTCTCGTCTTACCTATGCACCACAAGCTCCGTATGTATTGCCTAAGGATATCACTGCGGGAGAAACAGTCGATCTCTCTTCAGAATTGAAAGCTATTGGAGTCTCCGATAAAGAAGAAACCACGACCTATACATGGCGGTTGAAAATTTCGGGAGAGGCATTGCAAAAAGATGTAGATTATAGAGAAGCGGATGGCGTATTTACGTTTACCGGAACGGCACTTTCTGATAGTGTATATTGTGTTATGGCAACAAATGCATTTCCTAAATTTACGGGTACTGCAAATATGTTTAAAACCACAAATGTAAACATTGTTATTCCTACAGGATTGAGCGGAAATGCCATGAACGGTATGATCATAACGGCTCGAAACGGTATGATTAAAGTACAAAATGTTGAAGATAACGATATAATCGAGATATTTACATTGAACGGAAGTTTGTTTACGATTCGCAAAGCATCCGGAAATGTAGAAGAAATAAAAGTATTACCGGGATCTTATATCGTCAAAATTGGTAATAACCGTTGTTCGGTAATTGTACCATAATAACAACGTATTGCAAAAAAACAGGGAGGTGTCCGCAAAATTGCGGAGATCTCCTTTGTTTGGATACATAAGAAGAATTTCAGAAGAAAACATGTTTTGTGTTTTGACTATTAAACCTAACTATGAATCGGTAAATTTCGAAAAGCAGAAACATGTATAGAATTAATAATTAAATTATAGGTAAGTGCGATGAGAAAAGTTGGATTAATACTGTTGTCTGCGGTATTATTGTTTGGTTCTCCTGAAGCTTATGCCAAGAAGGGGATATTCAGAAAATCTAAAAAAACAGAAGTTTCTAAAACTTCTCCTGCCAAAAAAGAGAGTAACAAGTATAATCGTACGTTCAAAACGAAAGCTTGTGAAACGGCAAAAGGAGATTTTCTTACATTACATTGGACTAAAGGAAAAATTTATTTTGAAATGCCGGTGAAGTATCTGGACAGAGAAGTCTTGATTGCTTCTACAATTTCCGGTGCAAGTGATACCGATCTTGGTATGATCGGTTACAAACCTAAACCACCGATGCATGTAAAATTTGTCAAATTGGACAGCCTTATTTGCATGTCTAAGGTAAATGTCGCTCCGCGTTACGATGAAACGGATGCTGCTATGAAAAAAGCTATTGGTATCAGTACTTTGGATCCTATTTTGAATACGATGCCAATATTTTGTTATAATCCTGACAGTTCGGCTGTTGTATTCGATATGACTTCTCTTTTTACGGGATCAAATGATCAGTTGTCACCTATGTCAAGTGGAAGCGGAGTTGTTAGTATTACCGGTACGTTCAATTCTAAAGCATCGGCTGTGACTGGAATAAAGGCATTCGAAGACAATGCTTCGATAAAGTCGTATATGTCTTATAATGTTTCGACAAAGTTGATGGGAATGCTTACGCTGTCGCAGAATGTCCCGGTAACATTTCAAGTAACACGTACGATTTTGCTTTTACCCGAGCATAAAATGCGTCCGCGAGTTTCCGATTCCCGAATTGGTATTTTTAATACAAACCGATTGAATTTTGATAAAAACGAAGATTTTATCAAGACTTATTCGATGATTCATCGTTGGAATCTGCAACCTAAAGATACGGCGGCTTATTTGAGAGGAGAATTGGTAGAACCTGTAAAACCCATAGTTTTTTATTTGGATGACGCTTTCCCGACAGCTTGGGCAAAGGGTGCACGTATGGGAATTTTGCGTTGGAACAAGGCTTTCGAAAAAATCGGGTTTAAGAATGTGATTCAGATTCTTGATTTTCCGAAAGATGATCCCAATTTTGATCCCGATAACTTAAAATATTCTTGCATACGTTATGTCCCGGCAAGGGTTATGAATGCTATGGGACCGTCATGGGTAGACCCTTCTACCGGAGAAATTATTAATGCATCGGTATTGGTTTATCATGATGTTGTTAAATTGTTGAATCAGTGGAGATTCGTTCAAACGGCACAAGTCGATGAAAGAGCGCGAAGCAAGAAAATGGATGAGGACATGGTTACCGAATCGATAGCTTATATTTTGGCGCACGAAGTAGGTCATTGCCTCGGATTTATGCATAACATGGCAGCTTCAGCCGCTTTCCCGGTCGATTCTTTGCGTTCGGCAAGTTTTACGCAAAAATATGGCACTACTCCTTCGATTATGGATTATGCCCGTTTCAATTATGTTGCACAACCGGAAGATAAAGGAGTGAAACTTACTCCTCCAGATTTGGGCGTTTATGATTATTATTTAGTAGAATATGCTTATAAACCGATATTTGAGGCGAAAGATGAAATAGAGGAGATTCCTTATCTTGAAGCCATGATCGATGCAAAGGCTGGTAATCCTCTTTATCGTTATGGACGTCAACAAGTTTCGGGCCGTTATGATCCGAGCGCAGTAGAAGAAGATTTAGGCGATGATGCCATCAAGGCTTCTGATTATGGTGTGAAGAACTTGAAATATATTCTTGCACACATGAACGAATGGATAACCGATGAAATGGACCCTGACGGATCGTATCGGGAAATGACTTATGAAAATATAGCCAAACAATATGACCGTTATTTCCAACATGTAATGTTGAATATTGGCGGAATTTATTTGAACGATCTGAAAGCTGGAACTCCGGGAGAACGGGTTCGGGCTGTTGAAAAGTCGAAACAGAAAGCTGCTCTTAAATGGGTGATGAATGAGTTGAAAAACTGTGATTGGTTAGATAATGAAGAAGTTACTAAAAACTTTGGATTGAGAGTCGGATTAGCTCCGATTATGAGATATTATACCGGTCTTGAATTGTTCAATTCCTATGGCAATGTTATTTTCTCATCACATATTGCCGGAAAAGATGGTTATTCTCCGAAAGAGTATTTTGACGACTTATATTCATTAGTATGGGAAAGTGCTATAAAAGGAAATCATGTTCCGGAATCAGACCGTATGTTGCAGCGGCTTTTCTTGGAAAGAGCGGTATATGTAGCTGCTAAAACCACTAAGCCGTTACAAAAAATGGGATTGGCCGATGATAATAGTGTAGCCGCTATTTATGCACCGTCTGTTGATGAAATTGTTGCTATGGGCTTGGACGAAACCGGTGTTGTAGAACGTTACAAGGATGTGTTGCGTGAATTGGAAATGAAAGAAGGGTTTGGCTATGTTGCACGTAAGATGGCCCAAAATGAAATTGGCTATGGATACGGTTGGCAATATAGAGTGAATTTGAGAAGTATAGATAATTCAAAAGATTTATTATTTGGTCAGCTTTTACGTGTTCAATCTTTATTGAAATCGCGTATGGGAGCTGTCGATGCCGATACAAAAGCTCATTTTAAAGCAATGTTATATTTAATTGATGAAGCTTTGGACGCAAGAGCTAAATAGTTTTTTGTCGAGTTGGAAGAAATCGAGAGTTTCTTCCAACTCGATACTTTTTCTTCAAACTGTGTAAAAAAGACAGGTTTTTATATTTTGTGTATAATCCGGATATTATAATACCTGAACCGATTCTGGATTTTAGTATAAGATAGTCAAAATAACACATTTTCTCTGAGCGAGAAAAGAATATAAAACTCAGAAATATATGCTATATTGTACCTTTATTCTGAGACGGTGGTTGAAAAAAGCATTGTTGTTGTCTGTTTTAATATTGATTGCGGGAATAACAAATGCTCAGACCCCTCCTAAAAATGAAAATAAACAAACAACAAATAAAAAAGAACAGTCCAAGACAGAACGTGTTACGGTAATGGGTACAGTTCTTGATAGTAAAGAAGAACCGTTGCCCGGAGTTGTTGTGAAAGTGCGAAATACAACTCAGGCAGTAGTGACCGATGTCGACGGACAATTTATTATTCGGATTCCAAAAACAGACGATATTTTTTTAGACTTCTCGTATGTAGGAATGATGCCGTATTCTATGAAGGTCTTGAAACCTGAGCGGAAGTTGATCGTCCACTTGAAAGAAAACGATGTTGCCTTAAGCGAAGTTGTAGTAAACGGATTCTTCGCACAAGACAAAAAAACTTTTACGGGAACTGCCACAACGTTGGACAGAGAAGAATTGTTGAAAGTTTCCAGTACAAATGTCCTGAAAGCAATTACGGCTTTAACGCCGAATATGCGAATCGTAGAGAATAATGTAGCGGGATCTAACCCGAATGTTGTCCCCGAGTTGATAATTCGTGGAGCAAACTCTTTGGCGATTAGCGGTGAACAAGGAATTAATAACCCTTTGGTAATATTAGATGGAGTAGAGATCTCTATGGAAGAGCTCTACGATATGGAAATTAATGAAATAGAGACGGTTACGATATTGGAAGATGCCTCGGCCACTGTCCTTTATGGAGAGCGGGCTGCTAATGGTGTCATTTTGGTAGAACGTGTTCGCGCCAAAGACAGTAAAGTGCGCTTGCGTTATAGTTTTACTCCGACATTTGCTTATGCCGACCTTACTTCGATGAACTTGACTAATGCCGAACAAAAATTGGAGTTGGAACGTTTGGCAGGACTTTATGATACGAACGATGGTTCTTTGGATCAGGCTTATGCCTATAAATTGGAAAATATCCGGAAAGGAATCAATACAGAGTGGTACAAGGCTCCTTTGCGTTTTGCATTCAGCCATTCTCACTCTTTGACATTGACAGGAATGGGACAGAATTTGTCTTATTCTGCAGGGCTTCGTTTCACCGATACTTACGGTATTATGAAAGGAGATTATCGGCGAAACTATGGTTTCAATATCAATTTCGGTTATCGGTTGACCGATAAATTGACAATTTCCTTTACAGGAAGTTATGGATTGGGAGGGAATAAAAATTCTCCTTACGGCGATTACTCCACTTACAGCCGGATGAATCCGTACGAACCTATTTATGATGAATATGGTGACTATATAAAAGAGTATTATTTCGATCCGTTCAATCCTTCTGGGTCGGGTGAAAAAATAGAAAATCCTTTATATAATGCGACATTGTCGAGCTTTAGTAAAAACCAGAGCCGGAATTTAAAAAATTCGGTGATGATACGTTGGGATATTGTTCCACAATTTTATATTACAGGACAAATAAATTATTCTTCGGATAATAGCCAGTCAGACGTATATATTTCTCCGGATGATTCTCAATATTTGACAACGGCAAATCAATCTGAAAAAGGATCCTATACACTTTCCGGGACAAATAGCTCGGCCTGGGACGGGAAATTTACGGCCAGTTACAGAAAACAATTCAAAGATGTCGGTTTTTCTGTCAATGCCGGATGTTCGAATATTTCCTATAAATATAGCAGTAACTTCTCGGCACAAGGTGTCGGATTTATGAAAGATAAATTAAATGATATTAAGTTTGCCATGGGATATACCAAAAACGGAAAACCCAGTGGCGATGAAAATATCAGCACAAGTGTAGGTTTCTATGGAAATACGACAATCGTAGTTTTGAAACGTTATATTATTGATGGAAATCTCTCATATTCGGGAAACTCATCGAATGGAGCAAATAAACGTTTCGGCCCATTCTGGTCTGTGGGTGCCCGGTGGAATATTCATGAAGAAAAATTCTTTAGAAAAAGTTGGTTGAATGATTTGAGCCTTCGTTGGAATATGGGGTCTACCGGTAATGCCGGATTTAGTGCGAAGCAAGCCGTTACACGGTATGAATACGATCAAGATAATGATTATTATACCGGGGTAGGTGCCACACCGATAAATATGGGTAACCCGTTATTGAAATGGCAAAAGACGTTGAAAAACACATTTGCCGTAAATACACGGATGTTCCAAGATCGCTTCTCTTTCAATTTTAGTTTTTATCTGGATAAGACATACGATATGTTAGTCCCTATCGATCTGCCGCCTTCGGTCGGAGTATCCAGTGTGAGAGTAAATATGGGTGAGCTTTTGAATCAAGGACTTAGTTTCAGTTTATCGGGCAGAATTTTACAGACCCAAAACTGGTATTTGAGTTCATACATTAACGGTTCTCATAATTTCGATAAAATTACGAAAATCAGTGATGCCTTGGAGAAAACCAATATGGGGGGGGATACGGGAGTGAAGCCTAAGCTCCTCTACAAAGAAGGTGGTTCTCAATACGATATCTATGCAGTGCGTTCTGCCGGTATCGATCCGGCTACCGGTCAAGAGATTTTTATCACCAAGGATGGTCATTATACTTTAAAGTACAATGAAGATGATAAAGTTGCCGTAGGAAATGAAAACCCCATATTGAAGGGTAATTGGGGTATGACTTTGACCTATAAAGGTTTTGGTTTGAACCTTACCTCAAGTTATACGTTCGGTGGCGACATTTACAATTCGACGATTGCCGATGCCGTCGAGAATATCGACCCTTACTTTAATGTAGATGTCAGAGCATTTACCGATCGTTGGAAACAACCGGGAGATCATACCCGTTTCCTTGGATTGGGCGAAAAGAAAGAGACTTATCGTTCTGAAAGGTTTGTAGAAAAGGAAAACGAATTTTATTTGTCGAATATAACTTTTACGTACGAATTGCCTAAATCGTTTTTGAAGAAAATCAAATTGGAAAGATTGGTTGTCGGTATTGCTTACGATGATGTATTCAGAATTTCTACAGTAAAAATGGAACGGGGTACCTCATATCCATACCAGCGAAGTTTGAATCTTATTTTCCGACCGACTTTCTGATAAATATATTGTCAAATTATTTTGATCGAAGAATATGAAAACAATAAAATATATCGAATTTCTATTTTGCCTGACGCTATTGCCATTATTGGTAAGTTGTGCAAATTTTTTGGATGTCAATCCGAAAGCGGAAGTTCTCAATAAAGACCTTTTTGAAACCGACGAAGGGGTAGAAGATGCCCTTTACGGAGTATATACGACTTACCGGGCTAATGAAATTTATGGTAAATATATATCTGTACTTTATCCGGAAGCCATGTCTCAGAATTTTTCGGCAAAAGGAGGGGGCGGATTGGATTATCTTGCCCATGCAGATTTTGAAAACGGAACCGCCCGTTCTTTATGTAACGCGACATGGAAAAAGTCTTATCAGGCCATTGGTTATGTAAATAACATCATACAAAATCTGGAAGAGATCAGCCCTACGAAATTTAGACATTATAATCTTTACAAAGGAGAGGCTTTAGCCCTTCGTGCCATGTTGCATTTTGACCTGTTGCGACTGTTCGCTGTTGATTTTAATTCTTCTGATATGGAAGGCTGGAACAAAGCGATACCTTATGTTACGCGATATGCATATGATATAACTCCATTTTACACAGTAGGAGAAGTGTATAATAAAGTTATAAAAGATTTGAAAGATGCCGAGGTCTGTTTAGAAGAAGACCGTCAGTTGGTTCAAGCAGAACGGACGAATATCGGTAGTGAATTTACCGATTGTCGGGTGCTTCATATGAATTTATATGCAGCTCAGGCCCTTTTGGCAAGAGTGTATTGGATGAAACAAGACTTGGATAGTGCGGCTATTTATGCGAAGAAGGTAATAGATAGTCAGAAATTCCCATTAATGACATCATCCGATTTCGTCCAGTTTGAGAAAGGTGTGCTGAATATGAAAGAGACGATTTTCGGCCTTTATGCTCCGATCTATGCTTCAAATTGTTATACAATATTCGGAAAGACCGGAAGTTCCGATGCTTTGACGTTGGATGCTGAATTTGAAAGATTATATGTCGATACACAAGGTCCGACACCCGAAGGGTCAGATTTACGCCTTTCTGCATGGTTCGGTTCAACGTTGGAAGTAAGTCCGGCTTGCGTAAAGATGATCAATTCGATGTTCGACAGTGGTTCTTCCAGCTCTCAATATTCGGGCGATTCATATCTTGGAGTAAGTCTGATCAGAATACCTGAAATGTATTATATTATGGCAGAAGCTTTGCTCGATAAAGATCCGGCACAAGCAATGGCCTATTTCGATAAAGTCATCGAATCTCGGGGAATGGTTAAGTTTGCCGACCGTATCGAAGGAAAAATTACAGCGGATGATATTTATATCGAACGTCAGAAAGAATATTATGGAGAAGGTCAGCAATGGTTTAATATGAAGCGTTTGAAAAAAGATATTCAGATTACAGAGTCGAACATATTGGATGGGCGTGTAGATAGAAATTATAAAATGCTGATTCCGAATGATGAAGATCTGCGAGAGAATTATGAATAAATCCTTTATATACGAAAAAGATATGGATAAAATAAAAAGATATAAGACCGGGATAATCGGCGGTAGCTTTTTGCTATTGTTGTTTATGTTTACCGCTTGTCAGAATACCGCGCTCATGTATGATGTAACACAAGCCGGAACGATTTATTTCGTGAAAACAACGTCTGCAGATGCCCCGGTATGTTCGTTTGTTTTCGAAGCAGGAGATGAACTTACTTATGAAATTCCGGTAAAGTTGATGGGGATGCCACGTGACTATGACCGTGAATTTACCGTTGTATTTAAGCAAGATACGATGACTACGATAAAAGCCGGTGGTGTCAGCTATCCTGTCGAAACGGCAGAATTGGGGAAAGACTTCGATATTGGAAAGTTGGTTATACCGGCCGATTCTATTGGTGGGAAAATCGTATTTACATTGCATCGTATCCCGGAGATGATGAATACATACCGGAGTGTACTGATCGAGATCGGTACGAATGAGAATTTTATTCCGTTGTATGGCGATTATTACCGTTTCTTTATTTCAGATGGTGATGTGCCGTTGCCTACGTGGTGGAACAATGGAGGAAGTGGCAGTAACCTTGTCGAAGGATGGCAAATGTATGTCGGAAAATTTTTCCCGGAAAAATTCCGGCTTATGCTCGATTATTATTGGGAAATGGAAAAGACACAGCCTGAATTTTATGAAGAAGCAGTCAGCAAATATGGCAAATATTTAGACAAAGAGGGTATTACTGCCGGATTTTACCAGAAAGATAATCCAGCAGTATGGGCAAAATATGTGTTGATACCTTTGTATGAATATTATAAAGCGAATCCGATACCGACCGATTCTCCATTTGCCGAAGAGGGAAATCAAGGGGAGTTTTGGCGTGATCCGGTTTCGTTGTACCGGTAGTTTTTAATGGTAAAATATTTTTCTTATGCGGAAATTTAATATATGTTTTTTGATAGTTTTATTGTTGACAGGGTGTTACGGCGTTGAGGAGCAAGAATTGAAACCGTTGGCAGAGTTGACGATAAATAATCCGACAGATGTGATCAATGCCGATTTAGGAATCGAGTTGGTTTTCGATCCGCAGGTAGTCAGTGCAAATGACCAGACTGTAAAATATGAGTGGGCGTACGGTACACCTGATCCCTCTTCTTCGGCTGTATATCCGATAAAAGGCGATCTGAAAGTAATATCCTCAGACCCTCTTGTTAAATATACATTTACGCGAGTCGGCAATTATATTATGCGGTTAAAGATCGATAATGGAGAATCGATTGTTTTCAAATTTTACACTTTGAATGTCAATTCGGGTTTGGATGAAGGTATTTTAATCCTAAATACCGACGATCAGGATCACAGTTTGCTGACGTTTATCAAAACCCGGACTCCGGAAGAAGAGGCCGAAGGGGCACAAGAAATCTATGAAGATATTGTGGGAATGATAAATCCGGGTATTGAAATCGTAAAAGGAGTCGATCTGTATATTGCCAATAAAAATTCGGAAGGCAATTACCCCGATCTGGTTGTCTCTTCGGCAGATGATAAAGGCTCTATTATCAGTATGGACCCTCGAAATTTTGAATTAAAAAAGGTCTTAAAGGTCGAAGAAATTTATCCCGGTGTAAAGTGTTTGAATTTTGCAGGATTCGAATCTTCCTCGAGTGGACGGTATACCATGATGAATGGGACCGACGGAGCGATATATCGTTACGACTTGTTGCTTAATGATGTTGCGCTTCGTACCGATTCCCGGAATTTGGGCGTAAAAAAAGTTTATTATGGAACCTTTGATGACGACCATTACCATTTCTTTTACAAAGAATCGGTCATATATGCTCCGGCATATGCCCGAATCGATAGTACATCTGCGGCAAACGGATCATCGTTGACCGATTATACCATCGTGAATATGGTTTTCCGCAGACGTGGGACAAGAGAGTTGTGGGTGATTACCCGCCGGAAATCGGATGGCAATATTGTACTGCATAAAATGTCCAGTACATTCACGCAATACGCTAAACGATTGGATTATGCAGAAACCGAGCCGATGGCGATGGATGAAAATTCGGTAATGATTACCACACGAAAGTCGGCACAGACGTATTACAATTATGACAATAAGATTTATCGTTGGGATTATGCCTCGCGTATTCCTACCGTGAACTCGACCCCGGCGATTGTCCCTCCGGCCGGAGAAGAGATTGTGACTTTAGGACGTAGTTATGACGAAGACTATCTTTATGTCGGAACTTATAACCCGTCTCGGTCAGGGAAAAAAGGAAGTCTGTATATTTATGATTTTGCTACACAAAGTTTAATAAAGAGTTATGAGGGTATTGTCGATAAACCGGTAAAAATTCTTTATAAATATAGAATGTAAAAAATAGAAGATTAATCCGGCTGGGCAAAAATACTTTTTTGCCCGGCCATAAAAATTGGCAGAGTATGAAAAAAAATTTACTATTTGTTTTGTTGGCTCTGTGCGCATATCACTTATACGCCGATGAGCCGGTAGTTGTTTTGGATAGTATTATATCCAGAGATCCTTATGATGATTTGTATAAATCAGAGAGATATACTTACGATGAAGGAGCCCGGGTATTGAAATATATTGAATGGGATAATACCGGAAGCAGTTTGAAGCAAGATAGTACCTTTTATCGCTATGATGCACAAGGAAATGAGATATTTCGTGAAAAATGGTCTTATCCCCGTTCTTCGAGATATTTGGGATGGAAAGGCTCTTCTCGGGAAGAAAAAGAATATTATCCGGATGGGACACTCCTTAAAACAGTAAGTTGGGGCTATTTGCAACCGAATGCTGATGTAAATGGTGATTGGTATAGAAATATCGGATATACTTATACCTATTATGATAATGGCCTGGTTCATACGAAATTAATGTCTAGCGGAAGTGCAAGTGTAAATGGTACGGAAGTCGTTGTAAATCAATATACCGATAAAGTAATGTATGTATATACTTACGATGATCAAGGACGTGTAATATTGGAAGAATCTTTTTATAAAAACACAGCTTCGGGAGAATGGACAGAAAAAGATAGCCGTAAGACTTATGAATATAGTAATGATAATTTAGAAGACGCATCTCTCGAATTATATGAAGATTATGTAGAAGGGGAATGGATTCCTTCCAGTAAAACAGAACGGGAATTTGATGCTGCCGGCAATTTAACGGTTATAGCATATTGGTCGTATGATAGTGAAACAAGTAATGCTTGGGAGGGCTCTTCTAAGACCGAATATACGTTAAATACAAATGGTGATATCCTTAGCTATTGGGAGTATGAATGGGAAAATGGTGACTGGGTAAAGTCGAAAAAATCTGAAACTCAGTATGATGCTTCCGGAAACAAAACGCTGGTCCATGTCTGGAATGTTGTGGATAATGAAGATTTGGAAGATTCTTCTGAAACCGAATACGGGTATGATGATCAAGGAAGACAAAATATGTCGGCTTATTATTCTTATTCGAATGGGACGAAAAAAGGGTCGTTGAAATCTGTATATACATTTAACGATAATGATCAAGAAATTGAAAAGATCACTTACCAATGGAGTACGTATGAGAATGATTGGGAAGGAAAAACAAAAATGACAACCATTTATAATGATAATGGGGATATCGATTATATTAAAGAAGATTTCTTTGATGGTTTCGATTATTTAGATAAATATATACACACCTATTATTATACGGTTCGCGGTACAGGAAATATTTCGGATACGGAATTAGACGAAATGAACTTTAAAGTTATTGTTTCGACGGGTACTATACAAGTTGAAATATCTGAAGATATACCGGTTGCTTTCTATGATATGACCGGTAAATTAATAAAGAATAATAGTACGATATGCGATTCTTTATCGACCGGAGCATATATTGTAAAGGTGGGAGATAAATCGGTTAAGGTAATGGTTCCCTAACCAATAGCAGATCGTTTACTGAAATAAAAAACTCTTTCGGATTTCCGGAAGAGTTTTTTTATATAAAAATCGATAGAAGACATAATTATAAAAACGATAGGCTCGTTAAAAAAATACCTGATTAATTTGATAAATCTGATACTTTTTGAGAACTTTTTTTCTTGATCCATTTAAAAGAGGGTTTCAATGCCATGCGCACCAATAAAAAATTGATAGGGAGAATTATAATCCATACAGGCATGGGGGCATACGCTTTAGGAACGCCGATAAAAATAAAGAGGTTGAAACATGATATTTGCAATAAATAGTTGATAACATGACTTCCGCAAAATCGGATTGCGTTCCTTACCGACGGTTTGGTTTTGAATGTATAATAATTTGAAAGAAGAAAATTGCATATAAAACTTATAACAAATCCGGTCGTGTAAGCAATGTTTAAAGATAAAAAATTGCTTAGTATCAGGTAGATGCTATAATGTATGACCGTAATGATCGTACCGGTGACGATAAAGCGAAACAATTCTCGGAAACGTGCCCTTTTCTTCATAAGTGGCAATTAATTATAAAATAAGAACCGACTATGCATAAAGTTGTTCGATATACATATAAAAAACCAAACAAATGTAATGTAAAAAGATCAGATTCCCAATTTTAATATTGTAAAGAATATTTTTTTAAAATAGAATAAGCGTGTGGATAAAAGCCACACGCTTTTCAATTTTATTTTGTGTATAAATTCAGAATTCCGCCTTTGACAAGTTCTTGATGCGAGATCGAATGGCCTTCGATCGACTTGCCGTTCCAGTATAGCCTGTCTAAAATCGGAGAACTCTTCTTGCCATGATACGTTTTTATATCGATAAAATTGCCTTTATAATAATCGTTATGCAGGTGTATCCTTATTTTGTCGAAAATAGGACTACCTATTTGATAATCGGGTGATAATGAAACGCCTCCGTCAACTTGAAAAATCCCTAATTTCATCAAGACAGAAACACTTCCCATAATTCCTTGATCTTCGTCGCCATTATATCCTGAAGTAGGAGATATGCCCGAAAAAGCCTTGTCGACAACTTGTCTGCTCCAATACTGCGAGAGTGATGGATACCCTAATCGATGAAATATAAATGCCGTTTGTATAGAGGGTTGGTTACCATAATTGATCGGAATCCGACTATATTCGGGATGTAACTCTGCGGCATGTGATGAGCCTGAGGTGAAATTGAGTTTTGCAGCCTCTTTAAATTGTGCGTCAAGTCTTTCGGCAGCTTTTGCGTTACCTCCCATTAATGTTGCCAATCCGGGTATGTCATGAGGCACAAACCATGTCATCTGGGCCGAATTTGATTCTACAAATCCGTGTTTATATTGATATGGGTCAAAATCTTTCATCCAGATACCGTCTTTGTCTTTAGGGCGGATGAAGCCCGAAACAGTATCATACAGATTTTTGTAATTCATAGAACGGTCATAAAAATAGGCATAATCATCCTTTTCTCCTATACGTAAAGCCATTTGCGACAAAGCAAAATCTTGATATGCATATTCCATGGTCATGCCGGCACCGTCTTGATGATACGCTTTCGTCTTCTCCGGATTAGGATAGGGAACATAACCTTGTTTCATATAATATTTTAATCCACCCCCGGTATTACTGTTGTGTTCATATCCGGCTTTTTCCATTATTCCGCCCGGCAAATGGTTTTTCTTTAACGCAGCATATATATAATTCAGGCTGTCCGATATGATCCCTTTTTGTACGGCACTGACAATAAACGGCGTTGATGAAGCACCGGTCATGACAAAGGTATAATTACCACCGGAGGGCCCTCTTGGCACCATTCCGCCATCCTTATAGTAGCGTATTAAAGAGTGGACAAAATCTTCGTAAATATCCGGATAAACGAGACCCCATAAAATATTCAAAGAGAACTGTGCACCCCAAAAGGCATCAGAATTGTAATGGTTGTGTATCGGTATTCCGGCCTCAGACAAGGGTATCTGGCCTATTCTGAAACGCTCTTTCGTATAATCGGGATATGCACCATTGCAGTCGTTTATCGTTCTTCTTCCTTGCAGGGCATGCCACAAATCTGTATAAAAACGCCTTTTATCTGCCTTTGAACCTCCGGACACTTCGATTCTTGAAAGCATACCGTTCCATTCATCGTACGATTCTTTTACAATGCGGCTAAAATCCCAGTCGGGAAGTTCTCTATTCATATTTTCAAGAGCATTCTCGACCGAAGTATAGGATAGACCGATCTTCATATACACGTCTTTCGCATTGTCACTGACTTTTACCATATAGTTGCCGGTCTCGTCATCCACAAAAATATCATCTATCGGGCAGTTGAATTTTGCGATAAAAAATACCTTGAATGCTTTCGGCCGGCGGACGGTTGCAGCATTGGTTAGTTGTCCGGAAAGAGTATAGGCATCGATTTTGTCGATCTTGCCATTTTCATTTTTACAAGGGCCGAGCTCTCCATTCAGGTTGAACAATATCGCTTTCCCTTGTTTATCCGGATAACGGTAATGATGAAAACCTACCCTTTTAGTACTGGTCAGTTCAACATTTATTCCGTAACGATCGAGATACAGTTTGTGATAACCCGGTTTGACAATCTCTTTTTCATGGGAAAAATCAGAAGAGGGGTCTTGAAACAACTCTTCCTTGGAGTATGAAGTTAAGCTAACAGGCATTACCGAGACTCCTGACATTTGCCAAGCGTGAATATGGCTGAACCCTTTAACATTATTCGTCCCGTATATGTATCCCGATTCCCATGCCCCATTAATTCTTGTATCCGGACTCAAATTTACCATACCGAAAGGTCGGGATGCAGAAGCGAAAAAAATCCATCGGGAGTGTTCCGTATCTAATAAAGGATAGACTAAGTCGACCGGAGAGGTCTTCGCATAGAGTATTCCCGAAAATGAAACGATACTGAATGATAAGTATAAAACGATTTTTTTTAACATAGGTATTAAATTAAAGACTAAGAGACTTTTTCTTGTTTTTCTAAAGATATAACCCTTAATAGCCCATTAATTAAGGGTTGCCGATTATTTCTCAATTAGAGTATTTATCGGAAACGGTATTATTTACATTCTTCTAAGGCATTGGCACTTATGCAATGCTTCTTGCCTGTATTGCAAAAATAGCAAATTTTACCGACAATTGATCTATCTCAATGAAAAGTGTGATTTTATAAAAAGAAACCGATAAAACGGTAGAACTGAGTATTAATACTATTCTAATGGCGTTGTCTCTTCAAAAGAAAACGACTGCTCAAAAGAAATTTTATCATTTGCATTTAATTTTTCGGTTACAAAATTGGACATAATAAAATATCCGTTCGTGTATATTGATCCGGAAACAAAAAACATTTGTCTTATAGAGATTTGCCCGTCACTGTTTTTATATATTTTATATTCTATTTTATGCGGTTTATAGAAAGAGCGAAATTTCAAAGAGAGCAAACTGTGGCTCTCATAATTGATATCTTCATATAATGGACTTTCTTCTATAATCTCTGAAGGAATATTCCGGATAAGTTCCTGCTGTGAATTTATTAAGGTAATATTAGAATTGATTCCATCTGGTAAACATATAGGCGACGAAGATGTCATATCCGTAATAACAGGTTCGAATATACGTTCTATCGACAATTGAACAGGAATATCTTCATGCTCATCCTTATTACAAGATAAACAAGTAAAAAGAAAAATAGGTAATATTACGATATAGATATACTTCAAATACATATACGGATTATAAGTCTATTAAAGCACACATTTATTGCTATTCTTCTGTTAATAAAAGTTTAATATAGTGAAAGGCGGACGCAGATGCAAGACGGAAACTAAGTTTTCGAATTTAACTTTGCCGAGCCGTATCCTATACATTGCAAGTTATAATAAAATGAAAGCAAATCACAATGTTCATGTACTTCCGCCGGTCAAGGAGAAGTCGTTTATAATAATTCAAAGATACTGGAAAACAAGTGTAGAGGCAAAACGAAAACAAAGTTTTCAAGTTCATACACTGCCGAGCCGTATCCTATATTCTACAAAGATACGTAAAAGCACAGTGACAAATGAAAGCGAAGTTTACAGATTTTGTCTAAGCCGGGTCGCATTCGATACATTACAAATGTAAGAAAAATAATAATAAACAATCGAGGTCATCAAACAATAAAAAAAGAGAAGAGCCGTAAATCATCGATTTACGGCTCTTCTCTTATCGTTTCTTATCGTTTATCGATATTATTTCACTTCCTCAAAGTCGACATCGGTAACATTATCTCCGTTATTGTTCTGTGTCGATTGTTGTTGTGCACCAGCCTGCTGTTGAGCTCCGGCTTGTTGTTGAGCTCCACTTTGTTGAGCATTATACAAATCTTGAGCTGCAGATTGCAGGGCACTGTTCAATTCGGTAGTTGCCGAATCGATACCGACCATATCTTGCGATTTATGAGCTTCTTTCAGTTTGGCAAGAGCGCTTTCGATTGCCGATTTCTTATCAGCCGGTATTTTGTCGCCCATTTCGCTTAACTGTTTCTCAGTTTGGAAGATCAAAGAGTCAGCATGGTTCAATTTGTCGATACGCTCTTTTTCTTTAGCATCGGCATCAGCATTAGCAGCAGCCTCTTCTTTCATCCGTTTGATTTCCTCTTCGGTCAAACCACTGGAAGCTTCGATACGGATACTTTGTTCTTTACCGGTTCCTTTATCCTTAGCCGATACATTCAAGATACCGTTTGCGTCGATATCGAATGTTACTTCGATTTGAGGCACACCTCTCATGGCAGCAGGAATTCCGTCAAGATGGAAACGTCCGATTGTTTTGTTATCTTTTGCCATAGGACGTTCACCTTGTAATACGTGTATTTCGACAGACGGTTGGTTATCTACGGCAGTAGAGAATACTTCAGATTTCCGTGTCGGAATAGTAGTATTGGCATCGATCAATTTGGTCATGACTCCTCCGAGTGTTTCGATACCTAAGGAAAGCGGAGTAACATCCAACAGCAATACGTCTTTGACATCACCTGTCAATACGGCACCCTGTATAGCAGCACCGACAGCAACGACTTCATCAGGATTTACGCCTTTTGAAGGAGCTTTACCGAAGAATTTTTCAACGATGGCCTGTACTGCCGGGATACGGGTAGAACCACCGACAAGGATTACTTCATTGATATCCGAAGCACTCAGCCCGGCATCTTTCAATGCTTGACGACAAGGTTCGATCGTTGCTTGGATCAATTTATCTGCCAATTGTTCAAATTTAGCACGAGTCAAAGTCTTAACCAAGTGTTTGGGCACTCCATTTACCGGCATGATATACGGCAAGTTTATTTCCGTAGAAGTTGTGCTCGAAAGTTCGATTTTTGCTTTTTCGGCAGCTTCTTTCAAACGTTGCAAGGCCATAGGGTCTTTACGTAAATCAACGCCTTCTTCTTTTTGGAATTCATCGGCAAGCCAATCGATGATAACATGGTCGAAGTCATCACCACCCAAGTGAGTATCACCATTCGTCGATTTTACTTCGAATACGCCGTCACCCAATTCAAGGATTGAAATATCGAATGTACCTCCACCCAAGTCGAATACGGCAATCTTCATATCCTTATTGGCTTTATCAAGACCGTATGCCAAAGCTGCGGCAGTCGGTTCATTTACGATACGTCTTACGTTCAATCCGGCAATTTCTCCGGCCTCTTTGGTTGCCTGACGTTGTGAGTCGTTAAAATATGCCGGAACGGTAATAACGGCTTCGTTTACTTCTTGTCCCAGGTAATCTTCTGCTGTTTTTTTCATTTTTTGCAAAATCATAGCTGAGATTTCTTGAGGAGAGTAAAGACGTCCGTCGATGTCGATTCTCGGAGTATTGTTTTCACTCTTCACAACTTTATAAGGAACACGAGCTATTTCTGACGTAACTTGGTCATAAGTTTCACCCATGAAACGTTTAATAGAGAATATTGTACGTGTTGGGTTCGTAATGGCTTGACGTTTAGCAGGATCACCTACTTTACGTTCTCCGCCATCAACAAATGCGACAATAGAAGGAGTTGTTCTACGGCCTTCACTGTTCGCGATAACAACCGGTTCTGAACCTTCCATAACGGAAACACAAGAGTTGGTTGTTCCTAAGTCTATTCCAATAATTTTTCCCATTGTAGTAATATTTTTTTATTGTTTATATTCTTGTTTAATTGATCCGTTTATCGGGTAGGGGGTTGTTTGTCCTTACCTTTAAACGGTAACACAAGTCATTTATCAAATCATGTGCCAGAAAAAATGAAATTCTGATTCTATTTTTTTTGTCAGTTACTTCGGCTATTTTACCAAATATTTGTCATATTTCTCTGTCGAATTGGCAGAATTTGGATAAAATAAGGATTGAGTTTACGTTTGATAAAGACCGAGGAGATAAATCTCTAACAAATGCCGGGATAAATGGTTTATATCGAATATTTATTATTCCTTGAAATTTTAAATATCTAAGTCTTACTTGTTTGTAATGAGTTGGTTATAATGCTTTATAGTAACTTAAAACCACAAAGTAGTCGATGTCCTGCAATTATAGGTTTGAATTTGGGCCTATCCAGAAGCGAAAATTTTGTATAGATATTCAATTTATTTATTTAAGGAAATATTTCTTTATACGGGTTTATTCTGCTATATTTGTCGGGAATGATGCGGGGGTTCATTTTTGAAGTTCCGATCTTTTTTATATTTAAAATAATCAATTAAATTTTTAATTTTTGTATTATGAATTTGACACATATCGAGCATTTAGGAATTGCTGTAAAAAGTATTGAAGAATCACTCCCTTATTATGAAAACGTGTTAGGTTTGAAGTGCTATTCGGTTGAAGAAGTACCCGATCAAAAAGTAAAGACGGCTTTTTTCAAAATCGGACAAACAAAGATAGAGCTTTTGGAACCTACAAGTGAAGAAAGCACGATTGCGAAATTTATTGAAAAACGAGGAGAAGGCATTCATCATATCGCATTTGCTGTGGATGGTGTAGCTGCAGCTTTGGCAGAAGTAGAGAGCAAAGGGGTAAGACTAATCGATAAAGCTCCGCGTAAAGGTGCTGAAGGTTTAAATATCGCTTTCTTACATCCGAAATCTACTTGTAGCGTATTGACTGAATTGTGTGAAGATCCAAATAAAAAATAAAATAATAAATATATTACCATGAGTAATCAACTTGAAAAAGTGAAAGAGCTAATCGCCTTGCGTGAGCAAGCTCGTCTGGGAGGAGGCGAAAAACGAATCGAATCTCAACACAAAAAAGGTAAATATACGGCTCGTGAACGTATCTCGATGTTGTTGGATGAAGGCTCTTTTGAAGAGATAGATATGTTTGTCAGACATAGATGTGTAAATTTTGGGATTGACAAAGATAGTTATTTAGGGGATGGTGTCGTAATCGGTACCGGGACGATTGCCGGCCGTTTAGTATATGTTTTTGCACAAGATTTTACTGTATTCGGGGGATCTCTTTCCGAGACTTTTGCCATGAAGATTTGTAAAATCATGGATCAAGCCATGAAGATGGGAGCTCCGGTAATCGGAATCAATGATTCGGGAGGTGCCCGTATCCAAGAAGGTGTTAATGCCTTGGCCGGTTATGCAGAAATATTTCAGCGGAATATATTGGCATCTGGAGTAATTCCCCAGATTTCAGGAATATTCGGCCCATGTGCCGGCGGTTCGGTATATTCTCCTGCACTTACCGACTTCAATATCATGACACGCGGTACGAGTTATATGTTCCTTACCGGACCGAAAGTTGTAAAAACAGTAACAGGTGAGGATGTTACTCAAGAACAGTTAGGAGGAGCGAGTGTACATGCTTCAAAATCGGGAGTCGCCCATTTTGCCGTAGATACAGAAGAAGATGGTTTGAAACTGATCCGTCATTTGATGAGTTTCTTACCTCAAAATAATATGGAAGAACCTCCATTGGTAAATTGTGATGACCCGATCGATCGTCTCGAAGATTCTTTGAATAGTATTATTCCTGACGAACCTAATCGAGCCTACGATATGTATGAAGTAATCGGTGCGATTATCGATAATGGCGAATTTCTTGAAGTTCATAAAGATTATGCCCAGAATATTATTATCGGTTTTGCTCGTTTTAACGGACAAGCAGTTGGTATTGTCGCTAATCAACCGAATAAAATGGCCGGAGTACTTGATATAAATGCTTCACGGAAAGCCGCACGATTTGTACGTTTCTGCGATGCGTTCAATATTCCTTTGGTGACATTGGTCGATGTGCCGGGCTTCTTGCCGGGAACAGGACAAGAATATGGTGGCGTAATTTTGCATGGAGCTAAGTTGCTATATGCATACGGAGAAGCAACAGTTCCTAAAGTAACGGTTACATTGCGTAAGTCTTACGGGGGAGCATATTGCGTGATGAGTTCTAAACATCTGCGTGGTGATGTCAACTATGCATGGCCGACTGCCGAAATCGCTGTTATGGGACCTTCTGGAGCCGTAGAAGTGATATTTGCCAAAGAAGTCGCTGCATCAGAAAATCCTGCCGCTACGGCTGCCGAGAAAGAAGCTGAATATAAAAAGGTATTTGCTAATCCTTATAATGCAGCTCGTTATGGATATATCGATGATGTTATTGAGCCACGTAATACCCGTTTCCGCATTATTCGGGCATTGCAACAACTTCAGACCAAGAAGTTGACAAATCCGGCAAAAAAACATGATAATTTGCCATTGTAATAATCCTAAAAAAGTAAGAATATGATAAAACATAGTATAGGAATATTACTACTGGCATTAATCTCTGTATTTACCGTATCGGCGCAATCTACATCTGCATTGCGAATTAATGAGGTATTGACGAATAATGTTAGTAATTATGTCGATCCTTTCGGAAATAGAGGAGCATGGATAGAAATTTATAACTCATCTGCCGGAACAGTTCAGATGGCAGGTTGTTATATCACCAATGATAAGAATAATCCCAAAAAATACATGATCTCTAAAGGAGATCTTAAAACAAAAATAGGCCCTCGTCAACGTGTTCTTTTATGGGCCGATAATCTTACTCATCATGGTGCGTTCCATACCAACTTTATATTAGAGCCGAATAAAGAAAATTATGTCGGACTGTTTGATGCAAGTGGAAAGAATCTAATCGATGAAGTCATTGTTCCACCGCTGGGGCCGGATCAAAGTTATGGAGCTCCCGTAGATGGAAGTAGAGAGTTGAAGGTACTCCCTCATCCTACTCCTGAGGCAGCTAATTATGTAGAGAACAGCAATCCGAAAGTTGATAAATTTGCCGAAAAAGATCCAGACGGCGTAGCTATGTCATTAACGGCTATGTCGGTCGTATTTTTAGCATTGATCCTTTTGTATCTGGTGTTTAAGCAAATTGGCCGTACGGCAGTTTGGATGAGTGCCAAACGAGCCATGAAAGCTAAAGGCGGAGATTTGAAGAGTGCTAAAGCCGAAGCTGATATACCAGGAGATGTCTTGGCGGTTATATCATTGGCGTTATATGAATATATGGAAGCTGAACATGATTATGAAGAGACCATTCTGACAATGAAACATGTTACACGCCGTTATTCACCATGGAACTCTAAAATTTACGGTTTGCGTGAGTTACCTATAAGAAAATAATTTAGAAATTTTATACACATGAAAGATTTTAAATATAAAATAAACGGGAATCTTTATAAGGTAAGCATTAACAGTGTAGATGAAACCATTGCCGAAGTAGAGGTAAACGGCACACCCTATAAAGTTCAATTAGATAAACCTGCAAAAAAGCAGATAAAACCGTTAACTCGTCCTCAAGCAGCACCTGTGACTCCTACGGGAGAACCGGTGATCAGTCGGCCTACAGCCTCAACAACTGCAGGAGCTGTTCGTACACCACTGCCCGGTGTTATTCTTGAAATATCTGTAAAAGTCGGAGATTCGGTAAAACGCGGACAGAAGGTCGCTATTTTGGAAGCCATGAAGATGGAAAATGTCATCAATGCCGACCGAGACGGAAAAGTTACCGAAATAAAAGTAAACAAAGGAGATTCTGTCCTTGAAGGGGCTGACATCTTGATTATTGGATAAGCGTATGAGTGGAGATTTTTTTACATTTCTAAGTGAGAATATACAGGAATTTTTCACTTATACCGGATTTGCCAATTTTGAAATTGGAAATCTGATAATGATTCTTTGCGGTGTTTTCTTTATCTATTTGGCCATTGCAAAAGAATTTGAACCCATGTTGCTTATTCCTATCGGATTCGGTATCTTAATAGGTAATATTCCTTTTAAAGACGCCGGGTTGCAGGTCGGAATTTATGAAGAAGGTTCGGTATTGAATATCCTTTATCAAGGGGTAGTTCAAGGGTGGTATCCGCCTTTGATCTTTTTGGGAATCGGTGCAATGACCGACTTTTCGGCCTTAATATCGAACCCGAAATTGATGCTTATTGGTGCTGCTGCCCAATTCGGTATCTTCGGTGCCTATGCGATCGCTTTGATGATGGGTTTTGAACCGAATCAAGCCGGAGCAATCGGTATTATCGGGGGGGCAGATGGCCCTACGGCAATTTTCTTGTCATCGAAACTTGCACCTAATCTGATGGGAGCTATTGCCATTTCGGCATATTCTTATATGGCATTGGTCCCGGTAATACAACCGCCTATTATGCGTTTGCTGACAACAAAAAAAGAGCGTCTTATACGCATGAGACCTCCTCGTGTTGTATCGCAAACCGAGAAAATTATTTTCCCGATTGCCGGGTTGTTATTGACCTGTTTCTTAGTTCCTTCGGGTCTTCCTTTGTTAGGAATGCTGTTCTTTGGTAATTTATTGAAAGAGAGTGGCGTGACTCGTCGTCTTGCAGAGACAGCTCGAGGACCGCTGATCGATGTTATTACAATTTTGTTAGGTGTCACGGTAGGGGCTTCGACCCAGGCATCGCAATTCTTAACGATGAATTCTGTGAAGATATTCGCTTTAGGAGCACTTTCATTTATCATTGCTACGGCTGCAGGAGTTTTATTTGTCAAATTCTTTAATCTGTTCTTAAAGAAAGGAAATAAAATTAATCCTTTAATCGGAAACGCTGGAGTGTCGGCAGTTCCTGACTCTGCACGTATATCTCAGATTGTAGGTTTGGAATATGATCCGACCAATTACCTGTTGATGCATGCTATGGGACCGAATGTGGCAGGTGTCATCGGTTCTGCTGTTGCTGCCGGTATTTTATTGGGATTCCTTGCTTAATAAAGAATTAGCAAAAATTATATCAAAAGCCCGATGTCATTAAGACGTTGGGCTTTTTTTATGGGCCGTAAGAGATAAATATAAAAATATTTGTCGGGGTAAAGATTAAAGGAAATCGATGTTTGGATGAATAATATAACAAAAAAGGTTTTGTAAATATTTACAAAACCTTTTTTGCGGAAGGAGGGGGATTCGAACCCCCGGTACCCTTACGAGTACGACAGTTTAGCAAACTGTTGGTTTCAGCCACTCACCCATCCTTCCTTGGATAGTATAAGGGTTGTTTCCTTAATGCTGTGCAAAGGTACTATTAATTCTTAAATCTCAAAATTATTTCAAATAATTTTATCTTCCGAGAGTACTATTTCTTTTTTATAAAGAACCACTTTCTCCGTAAAAGTTTATAAAATAGCTTTTTGATTTAAGATTGATCTTTTGGGCAATATTTCTGTTCGTTTCTTTATGTTTTCAGAATATAGGATGTGGCTTGGTTTAGTCAAAACTTGAAAACTTTGTTCCCGGTTTACTCTTGCTTTGGTGTATTCCCCGAAGGAAATCTTTCGGTGAGTGTTTTGTTTGAAAAGAACAAGAAATACGCGATATCCGTACCGGATATGTTCAGGCTGAGGGTGGGGTAGAAGTCCACTTGTCTCGGCTTTTGCCGGATAAGTCGAATGAGAAACCGCAACAAAAAATAGACCTGCAACAAAATATCTATTTGCCTTTCGGATGCAAGTGATACGATTTCTGGGCCGGGAGGCTCTATAAAGATGTCTGTACCGTAAACAAAGAGTTCCCGATCGATATATTCCTGTTATTATGCCGACAAGTCAATAAAAATCGTTTTTTGATTTCATGAATAAAGGTTTGCCGTAGAGTTGCATTTTAGCGCAAAGCGGCAAACCTTTTGATAAAATATCCCTGTCCGAATCAGCCAATGGTAAGTCCTGTATACCGATTGAGATAAAGATCCCGCTCAGAGAGATTATTGGCAGGGGAAGGACTCTGGATTAGAAGACGTCCGGCAGGGATATGTCCGTATTGGCAACTCCTATACTGTCTCTCGTTGAGGTCCATGTTTTATCAACGATTCGGCTTCCGGTGTTGTCGCGTATTGTGTAAAATTATCGATGTATTTATTGGCCAAAGAGTGTGCTTTTTGGCTCCATGCTTCAACGTCGGAATAAGAGTCTCTTGGATCGAGAATTTTCGGATCGACTCCCGGTAACTCTGTCGGGATAGTCAAATTGAGAATCGGAATATGTTTGGTCGGGGCTTTTTCTATATCACCGGAGAGGATTGCATCGATAATAGCACGAGTCTCTTTTATCGAAATGCGTTTTCCTGTACCGTTCCAACCCGTATTTACGAGATATGCCTTACAATGGTGATCTTTCATTTTCCGAGCCAATACAGCTGCATACATCATTGGGTGTACCGTTAAGAATGCCTCCCCAAATGCAGGAGAGAATGACGGTTCAGGTTCGGTAATCCCTCGCTCTGTACCGGCGAGTTTCGATGTATATCCACTGATAAAATGGTATTGAGCCTGTTTCTCGTCGAGTATCGATACCGGAGGAAGTACGCCATAGGCATCGGCCGATAGATAAATGATTTTAGAAGCATGTCCGGCTTTGGAAGGCTCTACAATGTTGTCGATGTGGTAAATCGGATAACTGACACGGGTATTTTCCGTGATCGATTTGTCTGCATAATCGATACTTCCGTCCGGACGTACGGTGACATTTTCCAGTAAAGCATCCCGGCGGATGGCATTCCAGATTTCCGGTTCGTTTTCCTGACTCAGATTAATGACTTTGGCATAACAGCCTCCTTCAAAATTAAATACGCCATTATCATCCCAACCGTGTTCATCATCGCCTATCAATAGACGTTTAGGATCGGTCGATAAAGTTGTTTTCCCTGTACCCGATAGGCCGAAGAAGAGAGCCACGTCGCCATTCAGCCCAACATTTGCCGAACAGTGCATCGATGCGATTCCTTTCAAGGGCAGGTAGTAATTCATCATGCTGAACAATCCTTTTTTCATTTCTCCGCCATACCATGTACCTCCGATAATCTGCATGCGCTCGGTCAGGTTGAAGACGACGAATACCTCAGAGTTCAGTCCCTGTTCTTTCCATTTCGGATTTGTAGCTTTCGAGCCGTTGAGAACGACAAAATCGGGTTCGCCGAATTCATTCAGTTCATCATCTGTGGGACGTATAAACATATTTTTCACAAAGTGTGCTTGCCATGCAACTTCCATGATAAAACGTACTTTTAGGCGAGTGTCTTTGTTGGCACCGCAATATGCATCTACGACATATAATTTTTCTTTATTCGAGAGTTCCTCGATTACAAGTTGTTTCAGGTCATTCCATATTGCGGTGGAAATAGGTTGATTTATTTTCCCGTCCCACCACATACTGTCCTCGGTTGTTTTATCTTTCACCGTATATTTATCTTTGGGAGATCGGCCTGTAAATTTCCCCGTTTTCACAGCTATGGCACCGGTATCGGTTATTGTCCCTTTTTCGTAACCGGAGAGTGTAGGGTCGGTTTCCGCTTTGAAAAGGTCTTGATACGATGGATTGTAAATGATCTCTTTTACATTTTCAATACCATATTTGCTTAAATCAATTTGTCTCATGTACTTCTATGTTTTTAGTCTTCTTATGCAGTTAAAAACATCTCTTACACGAGATTTGTTTATGGTAGAGTCGAAATAAATCTGAATAAGCCGATTGGGAAAGAGGAGAAGATAACTAAAAAATCCCGGTGGTTTGCCGGGATTTTTTAGTTATAAAGAAATTTCAGATTCTTATAATTTGATAGGTTTGTATTTGGGCACGAGGGCTTTCATGATAAACCATGCGATGAGATAGGCAACGGCACAGATGCAGAAGATAATCATGTATCCGGCTTCCTTGCCTTCGAATCCCATGAAGCGGAATGCGGCTCCCATGTTTTCGGAGTGGGTAAACAGGGCACCGGCTCCTTTGTTGATGAGGAACGAACCTACACCGCCGGCCATACCTCCGATACCGGTGATGGTGGCAATGGCTCCTTTGGGGAACATGTCACCGATGGTCGAGAAGAGGTTGGCACTCCAAGCCTGATGTCCGGCTCCGGCGAGACCGATGATGATGGCAGGCCACCATACCGAGATGGCACCGGCTCCTTGTGCGAGAAGAGCAGGCAGAGGCAAGAAGGCAAAGATGAGCATGGCCAACATACGTCCGGCATAGGGGTTCATCCCTTTTTTGTCTACAAAAAGACGAGGCAGATAACCTCCGAAGATGGAGAGTACCGTAACGATGGCGTAGAGTGTGATGATGAGGGCGATGCCCATTCCCGAACTTGATTCATAACCGTATTGGTCGGAGAAGTAGGCGGGAGCCCAGAAGAGGTAGAACCACCACACACCATCGGTGAAGAATTTGCCGACGATGAATGACCAAGTCTGACGGTAGCAGAAACATTTCCAAAAAGGAATGGTTTCCTCTTTTTCTTTCTTTTCTTCTGAGACAGCTTTTACTTCTTCTTTGTCGTCTTGGAGGATATAGTCGAGCTCGGCTTGGTTTACATGTTTCGATTTTTCGGGTTTGTCATACATGAACACCCAGAATCCCATCCACAGGAAGCCCAGGGCACCGATGATGACGAAGGCCATTTCCCAGCCACCGCCTACGCCGCGGTCTTTGAAATATTGAGCCAATAGAGGAATGGTGGCGGGGGCTACAAGAGCGCCTACCGAAGCTCCCGAGTTGAATATCGAGGTGGCGAATGCCCGGTCTTTTTTAGGGAAGTATTCGGCCGTTACTTTGATGGCGGCAGGGAAGTTACCTGCTTCACCAAGAGCGAGAATACAGCGGGCGGCGATGAAGAGCCATACGCTGGTCGTTGCAATGGCGAGTGCTGCGGTGGTTCCCGATTGAATGGAGGTCATGATTTTTACGCTTTCATAACCTTGAATGTACATTGTGAGCCAGCCGCAAAGAGCGTGGGCACATGCACCGAAGCTCCATACGCCGATAGCCCAGAGGTAACCTTTTTTTGTACCCATCCAGTCTACGAATTTCCCGGCGAAAAGCATACAGATGGCATAGATGATAGAGAAAGTTGCGGTAATGGTTCCGTAGTCGTTATCGGTCCAGTGGAATTCAGGTGCGATAAAGTCTTTCCATGTGAGCGACAATACTTGACGGTCCATATAGTTGACGGTAGTTGCCACGAAGAGAAGCACACACATCCACCATCGCCAGTTTGTTGCCAGTTTTGTAGTTGTTGAAGTTTGAGTCATAAACGTGTTTTTTTATGATAAATGAATAAGTTATAGAAAAAAGTAAAGAAGGCTGGTCTTGAAAACCTGTCTTCTTTACTTGGCTTGTTAGCGGATTTCTTTGATAATGTCAAGCGCACTTTTGCAGAGGCCGGAGATTTTATTCCACTCTTTGGCGGCAATCACCTCTTTGGGGAAGAGGTTGCTACCCATACCTACGCAGGTAACGCCGGCTTTGAACCAGCCTTCGAGATTTTCGCGGGTGGGTTTTACACCACCGGTTACCATGATGTTGCTCCAAGGCATCGGGGCTTTCAGACCTTTTACAAACGACGGGCCGAGAACATCACCGGGGAATACCTTGCAAAGGTCGCATCCTACTTCTTGAGCAAATCCTATTTCCGATACCGATCCGCATCCCGGAGTGTAGGGAATCAAGCGGCGGTTACATACTTTTGCTATTTCAGGATTGAACAACGGGCCTACAACGAAGTTGGCACCCAGTTGTATATATAAGGCGGCGGTTGCGGGGTCTACGACAGAGCCTACACCCATGGCCATTTCGGGGCATTCTTTGGCTGTGAATTTTATTAATTCGGCAAATACCTCTTGTGCGAAGTCTCCGCGGTTAGTAAATTCAAAAGCTCTTACACCACCTTCGTAACAGGCTTTTACTACGTTTTTTGCAATCTCAACGTCTTTATTATAAAACACAGGTACCATACCTGTAGAGGCCATGGCGTTGAGTACCTCTATTTTTGAAAATTTTGCCATATATATTTTTTATAACGAAATAATAATTGAGAAGCTATTTTCATTATGCGCTCTCTATATTATTTAGATTAAGTGATTTATCTTTATCTGGATACACGACCCGAAGCATCCCCGCTCATGAGTTTTTCGACCTCTTCTACGGTTACGAGGTTGAAGTCACCATAAATGGTATGTTTCAAGCAAGAAGCCGCTACGGCAAAGTTCAAGGCTTTTTGGTCGTCGCC
>CASFRL010000088.1 GCA_949297285.1 uncultured Bacteroidales bacterium | reverse complement strand
TGGATGACCATTTCTTGCCGGGATCACAATTAAAAAGAAGATTATTGTTGACCGAAGAGGGGGTTCTTGTATTGCAAGATTATCTGATTCCCGGTAGTGGGAGTGAAGGCTATACGGCCGGAAGTATATGGCAAATGTATAATATGAAAAGTCAGGGCGAAAACTGGTTTAATGCCGGAAAAGAGCAAGATTGGTTCGATTGGTCGGGTAGTACGATGAATAAAGAATTGCTGGTCTATTTCGAGAAAAACAGTGCTCGTACTTATGGCAGTCAATTAGAAGAGTATTCCGTAGCTCCGACTGTTGTATATGCCAAGCAGCCTGTGACTCCTAATCAACCGTTAACGTTTACCACAATTCTCGTTCCGCATGAAGAGGGAACGAATCCTGAATTTTATGCGAATAACATTTCCTCGACAACAGTCGGTCGGCAAAGCAATATCTCTGTGAATACAGGCGATAAGAAGTTGACTATTGTTTTGAATGAAGACGGTTCTTGGAGCGTTGAACGGGAGGACGTATCGGCCGATCCCGATGAATGGTCTATTATAACCAATGGCCATATAGATAATGTAACTGGCGGAATTCCGACCGATTGGTCAGTTACGGGCGATAATACTGAAGGCAGTGTATATGATACCGAAGTCGGTTATGCAAAGGCCGGTTCATTACGATTGACCGGTAATGGTTCTGATTGGAATGGATGGATGCATGCCGATAATATCATTGTAGAAGAGGGGGAGACTTATAATTTTGGTGTGTATGTCAAAACCGAGAATGTAGCAGAGAACTCGGACGTATATGTCTCTTTTGGCGTAAAGCGTGAAACGGGGCGAATCCTTGTCAGCGAAACTTCTGCTACAACCAATTCTGTATTGCGTGACGATCTGAAAGGAACTCATGACTGGAAATTGATCGAAGGCAGCTATACCGTCCCGGAAACAGGATATCGAATATTCAATTTTACGCCCCGTCTGAAGTCGACCTCGGCGAACGAAAAAGTATGGTTCGATGATTTTTATATAACGAAAGCGACGCAGACAGCATTACCTGATATATTGGCCGATGCCAGTGGTGTAAATATTTATCCGAATCCGGTAACTGCCGGTGAAATATTGAATCTTACTTTTCCTGTTTGTTCTGGAAAAAATATTATAGCCCTTTATGATGCGACCGGGATAAAAAAAATGGATTTATATAATTCTACTTGTGACGGGGTTGGAAAAAAAAATTTGACAATACAACTTCCAGAATATGATTCGGGAATGTATATCGTTCATGTTCAAAATGCAGAAATGAATAAATCTTTCAAATTGTTGGTTAAATAAGTTGGTAATCGGATTTCTTGACTATGAGTGAATAAAAAAAGCGAAGACAAGAAAAGTTTTGCGCATTATCAAAGGATAGTGTGTCATAAAAGAAATTCCGAGATGAAGGAAACAGCCAATTGTCTTGATGTCGATTGGCTGTTTTTTTATGCCTTTTGTTATAGATTTACAAATACGTTGCCTCGAGAAAACAGCGTACGTTATATTCTTCGTAGTAGATTGTTTGTTATAAAATGAATGATTTATTGATACCCAAAAGAAAATAAAAATGGCGTGTGTATAAAAAAGAAATGGTTGTCATCCCGACAACCAATCTTCGTTAACCTTAAATCTAATACCATGAAAAACACATTGCAAATATAACTCATTTTTGTGTTGTGCAACACGTTTTCGATGAAAAAAATATGTTGTTTAACATTGTTTTGTATATCGAAGAAAAATAGAAGATTTTATAAACACTTATTTAAGATTCTGCGCGATGATATAAAATATTCTCACTAAATTTCTCCTGCCATTAAGGAAAAGATGCAGGAAAAAGGATCATTGATATAAAATTTTTATTTTTTGATAAAAAAGTTTTATTTCAACTATACTTCAATTGCCTATATTTGTTTATTCATATTGATTCAACCCTTAAAATATAGTTAAAAATGAAAAAACTGGGCTTCTTTATTGCATTATCTTTGATATGTCAATCGTGCATAATCATCTATAACGGGGGAAAAGATAGCACAAAGGAAAAATCTAATTATGTAAAAGTTTCCGGAAAAGGAGCTGTCATTGAGAAGGAAATGGACTATTCCAACTTTGACAAACTCTCTTTATTCGCTCCGATAAAAGTAGAAGTTGTGCGAGGCGACAATTATGAGATGAAAATTGAAGGACATGAAAATCTGATCTCATTACTCAATATCGAAGTAAAAAACGAAACGCTGAAAATCAATACCGAGAAAAATTTTAAATTTACAGACGAAGTCAAAGTTACACTTCAAGTACCGGTATCGTTGCAGAAAGTCGATATCGGAAGTTTGTGTCAAGTCTCTGTCGATGAGATAACCGATCAAGCTAAGTTTGGCTTATATGCTTCGGGAGAATCCTCTTTTTATGTCGAAAAACTTTTTGTCCGAGATATCGATATGGACTTAAGTGGGGTTTCAAAAGTCAATATCCCGGCATTAAAAGGCGAAAAATGCTCTTTGGATTTAAAAGGCGTATCTGAAGTACAAATAGAAGGAAAAACAAAAAACTTGTCTGTCGGAATCTCCGGAGTGAGCAAAGGGTTATTGGGAGAGTTGGAAGCCGATAATGTCGATTGCCGAATGTCCGGCGTGTGCGATTGTGAAGTTTGGGCAACCCAAGTATTGAAAGCCGATGTCTCCGGCGTCTCTAAGTTCAATTATAGAGGAAACCCCTCTGTCTTGGAGCTTAATACTGCTGGAAAATCTTCAGCCAAA
>CASFRL010000087.1 GCA_949297285.1 uncultured Bacteroidales bacterium | reverse complement strand
CTTTCTCCGGGAATTTATACCCTGCGAATTCTTTGTTCGGACGGTAGTGTGAAGACCCAAAAAATGGTGAAAAATTAAGGGTGAAAATTAAGGGAGAGAACAAAATCTCTTCAAAATTTTGTTCTCTCCCTTTCAAAATCGGAGTTGTCAGAAGTATCGGGATAGCTTATAGCCCGAAAAATACGCTTTTATAATAATTATTATTGAAAAAATTGCTTGAGTCCATGAATAGAACACTTCTTGTATTCTTACTATCAGTTTTCTACGTGTTTTCGTTATCTGCATTTGCAGGAAATAAAAGTAACAACAAGTTATCGGCTTTATCGGTCAAGGGAAATGTTTTTGTCGATGCCGACGGGCAGGTTGTCCGGTTGACGGGTGTCAGTTTTTCCGATCCCGATAAGTTGGAAAAAGAAGGTCATTGGAATTTTGAATATTTTGAAGAGGCCAAAAAGTGGGGATGCAATGTAGTCCGTTTTCCGGTGCATCCCTATACGTGGAGGTATCGTGGAGTTGAGAATTATACGGCATTGCTTGACGATGGTGTAAAATGGGCAGCCAAAGCCGGCTTGTATGTAATTATCGATTGGCACTCGATCGGGAATATGCCCGAAGACAAATATCCGCATTTCAATTATGCGACCAATTGGAATGAGACCGTTAAATTCTGGTCTGTGATAGCCGAACGGTACAAAGACAATGCGACGGTCGCTTGTTATGAGCTGTTCAATGAACCGACCGATCAAGGTCGTCCCTTGACTTGGGGAAACTGGCGTCCGTTAATGGAAAAACTGATTGATGAGATACGACAAATCGATCCTCAAAAGATATGTCTGGTGGCCGGAATGGATTGGGCATATCTGTTGGATGAAGTAATTGACAATCCGGTAAATCGGCCGAATGTGGCATACGTCACTCACCCTTATCCCCAGAAACGGGAACAACCTTGGGAAGATAAATGGGAAGCCGATTGGGGAAAAGTAGCTACCCGTTATCCGATTGTAGCGACCGAACTGGGCTTTGTGGGAGCCGGGGAAAGAGGCGAACATACTCCCGTAGTTGGGGACGAGTCTTATGGAAAAGCGATCATCGGTTATTTTGACAAGAAAGGAATATCTTATACAATATGGTGTTTCGATCCCGATTGGTCTCCGGCCATGATTGAAGACTATAAATTCACGCCGTCCCGGCAAGGCCGATTTTTTAAGAAGGTATTGCAGAAAAACAAATAATTGTATGGAATGAAATAATGAGAATAGTGTAAATATTAAAAAGTGATAGTTATGAAAAAATTTTTATGTCTTTTATTGTCGGTTATGGTGTTGGGCGGTACGACTTTGGTTTGTGCTCAAGATCTGGTGATTAAGAAAGTTGACCTTAATGGCGCTGAAATGTGGCCCGAAGGTATTGCGGATGAGCCGATATGGGCTGAAATAGAAGCGGTACCCATAGAAAAACATTTCTTTACCAGTGAGACGACAGAAGAACAACCTACGGTTACGGCCTTTTTCAAAATGTTTTATACCGACCAATTCTTATATGTTTATGTCGATGTTACAGATGATGTTCATTATCCGGTGTGGGAAACGGGAGAAATAAAAAGCGAACATCTGTATGATAAGGTCGAGTTGTATTTCGATGTAAACGATAATCTGAAAGACGGAAAAGGTCCGGCTTATGTTAACGGATATATGGATAAAGGGCATTTCCAGTTGGCTCCGCCTTTTGATGACGAATTTGGATATGGCAATCCGTATCTCCCTTCGGGTGTACTTTTGGGTGCATTGAGCGATCAGGTATTTGTCGGTTATTCATTGAAAGATGACGGCAAAAGTTACGGTATAGAGTTCGAATTCCCATTAGACCGCTTTACCAATGACCGGGATGAATATTTAAGTATGACAGCTTTCCAGAACCTTCC
>CASFRL010000086.1 GCA_949297285.1 uncultured Bacteroidales bacterium | reverse complement strand
ATCTGCTGTTTGTATTTATAGGTCTTACGGCCAATAATATAATTGATAATCAACAATAATATAGCAAATGCTACAAGAAAATAAAATGCTTTCGCCCATATTGTCCTCCAAAAGGGGGGATGAACGACAAATTCTAATGTTGCGACATTTGGGCTCCATGTCCCGTCGACATTGCAGGCTTTTACGAAAAAGGTGTATTCGCCATCAGGCAAATTACTATACGTCACTTCAGGTCTATCGGTATAACTCCATTCATTATCAAGCCCCTTAAGCATGAACATATACCGATTTTCTTTAGGATAGATATAATTATGAGATGAAAACTTAATTACAACCGACGACTGAGAATAAGAAAAGTGTACATCTTTCAAGGCTTCGGCACTGGTATATTGCTGTGTTTCCGGATCGGTATCGGCTTTTAAAGTTTTTATCGATGTAATGTATACCGAAAGTGTATCGGACGAAGTATCAAAAGAGGTCGGATCAAAAGATACAATACGATCGATACCTCCGACATATATTCTGCCATCAGATGCCAAAAAGAATGAACGATCGGACACTTCCTGTAAAGGGAATCCCGTTTTATAGGAATAATTTAAAATTTTTCCTGTCTCCGGATGAATTGAAGAGACTCCTGCAACAGTAGAAACCCATATATACCCTGTTCTTTTATCCTCTAAAACTCCACAAATCATATTGCTTATCAAACCTCTGTCTTTATCGAAAAGCTCATATTCTCCGGTCTTAACATTAAAACAGTATAATCCCATGTTATATGTACCTATCCACACGTTGTGATTATGATCTTCGAACAAGACATTTATATTTTTATTTGATAACGGTTCTATGTCCAATTTGTGAGCCGTTAGATATCCTCTGGAATTTTGCTTGTCATAATAGTACTCCAATACTCCATTCGTCCGACTACCGACCAAAATATTTCCATTGTGAAGCATCAACAATTCCTGAGCCAACATATATCGGGTCAGTCCATTTTTATTGGTAGGCAAATCATTTTGGATTTCTCCAGTATTCGGATTATAAATAGATAGATCTTCTTCGGCAATCCAAATATTGCCATTCTTGTCTTTTACCATACTCCTTACCTGAGAAGTCGGTGGAATATCGATCTGCTTAACCGTGTGTTTGTTCTTCAAGTCATAGGCATAAGTACCTTTATTCAACAGATAAAAATAAAATACATCTGTTTTTTCTTTAAAAATAAAATGTAATCCGACATCTTTATTTTCCGGAGAAACAAGCGACTGAATATTAAAATAAGAAGTCTTATCCGTTTTCATGTCAAGCAAACTCACTCCAAGTTCATGCCCAACCCAGATAATTCCGTCATTTTCCATAATATTTCCGATAACACCGACAGGTTGCCCGGTATTCGTCATCAGATCATACGACTTAAATCGATAACGATAAGGATTATAATATTTCAATCCTTTATTAAAGGTACCAAACCAGAATGCCCCCTCTTTATCTTTATAGACACTCATTATGCGATTATCCAGAAGCCTATCATCCAAAAAGCCGTCCAATTTATCACAGAACGTCATATTATTGGTATTGAATGGGATCAAACCTTTATCGGTTCCCAGCACAAGTGTCGTGTCATTGCACTCGATAATAGTATGTATTTGTCCACTACCCGTATAAATTTCAGAAGGCATTTTTATTTTTACAGGCTTGATTTGCCGCGAACGATGATCATATATAAACAAGTTATTAAGATCGGCACCTAACCAAACTCTTCCTTTACTATCCAGAAAAATATCATTGGCCGGATTTCTTTTCCCGGCACCATTTTTTTCGAGATAAGTTACCTCATGTGTTCGGAGATCGACCAATGTAAGCCCCTTATTTAATACATCTGCAATAATGAAACCTTCAGCACATTTGTTCATTCGGTTTATATATACATTTCTCAGGATAGAATTTACTTTTCCGGCATTCTTATCTAAAAAGTATAATCCATTTTTTGTAGACACCCACACTCTATCATCAGACTCTACATATATTCCCGATACAACACCTGTAGGCATTATTTGCTCAGGGAAATAAGTAGTGAGAGACAAAAACTTTTCGGAATATGGATCGAACAATTCTACTCCATTGAATGAGCCTATCCACATAAAACCTTTTCCATCCCCTGCAATAAATGTTATATCATCGTTAAATACAGCATCACGGGCCTCTACGTTCGAACGGTATGTCCTAATTTCATTCCCGTCAAAGCGGTTCAGCCCGTCCTTGGTACCAAACCACATATATCCCATTTTATCTTGATAAATGGCCTTTATCGTACTATTCGACAATCCTTCCGATATTGAATATGTATAATAAGAAGATGCAGCGTGCAAAATCGAACAAATGGATAAGAACAATATAAAAAGACCCTTTTTCATAATTCCAGCACTTTTTTATTTCAAAAACTACACAATCTATATTCCTAAGAATCTGCTCCGAGTAATTATTTACACCCCATATTTTGTATAGTTTTTCACGATTAGATCAACTGATTAATCAAAAAATATTGAAGCCTCATCAACAAAGCAATTATGAACAAATATAATAAAATATAAATCTCAAAAGAAATATTTTATCTTTTAACACTGGACGACTTAAAAAAAACATGCAAAAAGATAAGTTCGTAAATTACTAATTATAAATACATTAAGATCAATTTATTATATAAAAGGAAACAATATGTTAAAAATTAGATTGCCGTAAAATCTGTCGGAAGTCTAAAAAAAACTTTTATTCGCGGCCGTGAAAGACAACTCAGACTTGCCTTTATCAAAATAAAAAAGGGCATAAATTTATGCATTTAACGGTATTAAGAATTTATTCAATATCTTTTATATTCAATCTATGCTCATAACAATAGATTTTCATTACTTTTGTAATGTGTTTTTCATGGTATTAAATTTAAGGTTAATGAAGATTGGTTGTCTCACGGCAACCTTTTCTTTTTATACTAAATCTGTCGGTTTATTTATATTAAAAATATCGGTATAGCATAATGCCCCTATTTTTCATTATCAGAAAAATAGGGGCATTATGCTAATATTAATTCACACCCATAACATTGATTGGGGTGAAAAAATTTCCATTAAAAATCGTTAGGGACGAAAGGTGCTTCATTTAAATAATCGTAACTCATCTTCACGCTTTCCAATACATCACAGCTGTAATTTTCTATCTCTGCAACAATATCTTTCACTCCAGCAGTTTGAGCATTGCGGAATATTGCATCGAATCCGACCATACCACTTTGTCCTATTTCACGATGATCTTTGATATGTAAAATTTTGAAACGACCGGGATATTTATTGAAATAATCTACCGGGCTGCTTTGTCCACGAACTACCCAATATACATCCATTTGGAAAAAGACATTCTCAGGATTGGTATGGGTGAGCATGTAATCATACATTGTTTCACCTTCAACTTGCTGGAATTCATGCGCATGATTATGGTAACCATATTCAAGGCCATTCTCACGACAGCGTTTCCCTATTTCGTTGTAATATTCACAATAGGTTTGTAAATCTTTCAAGGTTTTAGGGACTTCCATCCACGGCGTTACAATATAAGCCATTCCGGCAGCTTTATGATCGGCAATACATTGATCCCACCATTGGTAAGCCTCTTCCAGATTGCCCGAAGCCAATTCTTCGGGAGTAAGTCCACGGGTTGTATGCGAAGAAAGCACTTTCATACCCGCTTTTTCTACGGCAGCTTTAAATTCCTGAGGAGTGCGCCCGTAAAATTTTCCGTCATTATAGTTTGCAGCTTCCACTGCAGTATATCCCATTTCGCTCAACTGCACAAGAAGGGTATCTAAATTACTGTAATCGGGAAGTATTTTGTCTCTGACCGAATAGAGTTGTACACAAATATCTTTAGAGGCCTTTTCTTCAGCAAGCGCATCTTCTGTTGTGGTTTTACCCGTACAGCCTAAGACTGTCAAGGTAGTCATAAATAATAAGGTTTTGAGTTTCATGTTATAGATTTTTTGAGAGCCTGTTTTTAGACTCAAAAACAGGCTCTCGAGTTAAAAAAAGTTAGTCTTGAAGGGTTATCAGTCTAATACTTTTACACGAATGTTGCGGTACCATACATCATCTCCATGGTCTTGCAGACCGATAAATCCTTCATGGTTCTCTCCACCGCAATTATTGAGCAGGCTAAATGCCAACGGCCATTTTTCTTCACTGAACTTACTATTTTGAAGCATTTCTGTCCATTGTGGTGTCCACAAATGATACTCAAGAACGTTTTCGCCATTTTGTCCATGTACGACAGTTCCTTTATAAACCATAATTTTGGCAGTATTCCATTCTCCAAAAGGTTTAGCATTTTGAGGTACAGCAGGAATCATATCGTAAAGAGATGCCGATTGACGATTGTTGTCTTTACCTAACTTAGCATCGGGATGATTGGCATTATCCAATATCTGATATTCGGGAGCAGAAATATAGATAGGTTCTATAATTTCTTTTCCGTCTTTATCGGTACTGGTAACTTCTTGAGCCAAATAAAGGATTCCTGAGTTACCACCTTTAGAAATTTTCCACTCGAGCTCAAGTTCGAAGTTTTTAAATTTATGAGCAAAGATCAAATCTCCACCATCGGCTTCTTGAGCTTCACCTCCTCCAGTTCCGTTAAACTTAATACAACCATCTTCAATTGTCCATTTCGACGGTACATGGTCTTTTCCATAACCTCTCCACCCATTAAAAGTTTCACCATCGAAAATCGTAATGTAACCATCTGCATCAACCGGAAGATTCAGCGTATCGGTTTCTGCAGCCTTCAAAGAAGTAGAATAAGATACAGCTACCTCATTGGATGCTTCTTCCGAAGTTTGTTCTTGATTTGCATTTTTTTTGCCGTTGCAGGCGATCAATGTACCCAGGATCAAGCTACCTGCAAAATAGACTACTTTTTTCATAAGTTTTCGTATTTATTGGTTTTTAGTTTTTATTCTCGAAGTTTTTCATTTAGGCATATCAGGTAATTTCCAACCTTGACGATAGGTATGTTTGATCAATTCCTGAGCATAAGCCTGTGCATTAACCGGGTCGGTCCAAATCTTGTTAAACTTAGGATCACCATCGACAATCTTAAAGTCATCTTTAATCAAACTACGAATCGTTTCGCTATCGGAGATATTTGTGAAACGCATGTTTTCACCATCCCATTGAAGTTCTTTGTGGAGGGTTTGCAAACGTACGGCCAAAACACCCATAACTACCATTTCATTCATCGGTCCGGCTTCAGAGAAGTCCGATTTAGTTTTTACGCGGTTTTCCGGACTTTCTTTACAAGCACGTATCCAGTCTTGTTCATGGCCTCCGCTCATGGCATTAGGAACACGACGGCATACTTTAGGAGCATTGGGAACACGCCCTGAAAGCAAATAAGGTTGCAAACCGTAGCAGCCACAAATCAATGTATCCTTAGTTCCGTGGAAAATAGTTACACCACCATTCGTCATCAAAGGCTTGTTATCGGGGAATCCTGCAGGACGATCAGGCATCATACCGCCATCATACCAATGAATTTCAACTTCCGGCATAGCAACTTTCGGCATATTTTCACGAGCCGGGAAAATCATTTTTACATGTTGTGCCGTAGGTGCACAATCTTGCAAAAGCAGAGTAGAAGAACCTTGTACCTTAATCGGATATTTCAGATTCAAGGCTTTAAACGGCTGATGCAGAATATGGCAAGCCATATCGCCTAAAGCACCCGTTCCAAATCTCCACCAACCTCTCCAGTTCCATGGATGATAAATCGAATTATAAGGAATAACTTCAGTAGGACCACAGAAGAGATCCCAATCAAGAGTTTTAGGAATGCGATCGACTTTTTCAGGAGCATTCAATCCTTGCGGCCAGATAGGACGGTCGGTCGCACATTCTACTTTGGTTACTTCACCGATTTCTCCGTTCCAGATCCATTCGCATACCAAATCGGTACCTTCGTCCGAAGCGCCTTGATTACCCATCTGTGTAGCAACTTTATATTTTTCTGCCAATTTGGTCAACAAACGAGATTCATATACCGAATGTGTAAGCGGTTTTTGGCAATAAACGTGTTTGCCCATCGTTATTGCCTCTGCCGAAATAATTGCATGAGTATGATCGGCCGTAGCTACCAAAACGGCATCGATGCTTTTACCCATTTCATCATACATCTTCCGGTAATCGTAATATCTCTTTGCATTAGGTAAACGATCGAACACGGGTTTTGCATAACGCCAATCGACATCGCATAAAGCTACGATGTTATCGGTTTTTTCCATACTCTTTAAGTTAGCGTTTCCCATTCCACCGATACCGACAGCAGCAATATTCAATTTGTCACTGGGGGAAACGTGTCCGAAAGTTTTACCCAAAACGCTGTTTGGGACAATTGTCAGTCCAGCCAATGCGGCAGCACCTGTTTTGAGAAAATCTCTTCTTGAAATGTCTGACATAATAATTAAATTTTAAGTTAACTTATGGTTTGTTGTTTGTCTTATATGTGCTTTATCAGTCCATAACCGTTTTTCATATTCCGACGCCTCTCCCTAATGCGTTCAAGGGTTTTTTCATCTCCAATTGCCGGGAGATCATGTGTCGAGGCATCGTGAAAAAACTTCCAGGCATACTCTGATGCAATGGCAGAATCTCGCAACTGAGGCAAATGTGGATCACGAACGCCACTTAATAAAGATTTGGCAAATAGATCACATAATTTGTCGATATTTTTTCCACCAAAAGGCTTTTCGATGCGCTGAGTCTGATTAACGCCCCGAAGTTCAACCACAGCCGTATTGAAATCGTGCGACATACGCACAATACCTTTGGTTCCGATAATATCTACATATGAATTATGGGTTTGATCTTTGGAGAGCTGTCCATAAACAAAACCTTGCGTAATATCAAAAACAACGCCATTGGCAAATGTGCCATGACACTGCACCCACCACGGATCTTTATAAGACCACATCCTTATACCTTGAGAATGCCAAGTCTTGTATTCGCATCCGGCATACCATCGGGCAATATCGACATAATGCATCCCGCAATCATGGAAAGCCGGACCTTCATACTCGTGCCCCTCACCCGGAGCCAATCCCGGAGTCATGTGACAAATACGTAAAATAGCCAATTCTCCGATTTCGCCTTGTTCAATAAATTCTTTCATGGTCTGATGATACCATGCATTGCGAAGATATAAATTAACCGTAGAGAGGAGATTCGATTTTTCTGTAATCCGCACAGCTTCCCATTCCCGTTCGATCGTGTCGGCTATTGGTTTTTCAGAAATAATATGTTTCCCGTAATGAATAGCTTTTTCGATTTGCTCCAACCGGAAATTGGCTAATGTAAACAACCCGACTACCTCGATTTCGGGATCTTCAAAAATAATTTGTTCATTTTCGACAATTACGCTTTCGGGAGAGAGTTCTTTTGCTAATGCTCGTATACCCGGATTTATGTCACATATATATGCAATGTCCCATAATCCGCTCTTTTGCATATTCTCTAAATAGAATCTTCCCATTCGCCCTAATCCTATCAGTCCTACCTTTATTTTGGTGCTCATACGTATTTAGTATTAAGATCGTCCCGGCCGAACCGAGACATTTTAACATAACAAATAGTTAAGGAAAGAAGGTTTCGATTTTTATTGTTTCTCAAAAATAGATATTCTCCTTATATATAGTATACTATATTTTCAAAAGTATATCTATCAAATGGAAAAAGCGACACTGTTTTTCATGAATATGATTCATGTTTTTTCTCTTCTAACAAAGTTACCTTTTATAATTCCTTATTTTAAAATTAAACTTTATTTTGTAAAACAAGAAATCAATTAAATATTTGTTTATCAATATATTATAAATATTTTTTATTTAAAAAATGTAGACATATTGGACTCTATTTCAAGAACATCCGAACGATTATCTTCGATGATTTTCCCAACTATCGTCCTATCAAATGCAATACTTCTTAGCACAAAGGGAATCTCATTCTACAAATTAAAAAAACAGAGAGAAAAATAGATCAATCTTAAAGCGTAATTACAAAGAGAAAAAGAAGAATTTCTACGCATCACCCTTTATCAAATTTCTCTTTATGACCAACAACGCCGATGCACATAACCATATCTTCAAACTTATCCCGATCTATTGCCTTATTTCTCATCTTAGTACGATAATTATAAATTGTGCTCATAGAGCAACGTAAAAAACTGGCAATTTTCACATTATCGGTTATTCCTAATCTTAATAACGCATAGATGCGGAGCTCTTTATTGAGAAGGTCTCCCGATTTTAGTACAATTTTCTCATTATCAGCCAGTAAATCATTAAAATCGGTAACGAATGTTGGATACAGACTCAAGAAAATGCTATCAAAATGCGTATATAACTCATCTAATTCATTATCGACAACAGCTGTCGATTTAAGTATCTTTATCAACTCTTCATATTGCCGGGTTATCCCTAATTTATACAATACTTTCCGATAATTCTCCATTTTATCGATATAGGTAGAACAGAGGTTGAAGAACTGACCGATATACTGTTCTTTGACAAGATTCGATTCTTGCAACTGATTATTCTTGCCATGAAGCAAATCATTTGCTTCGTTCAGCTCTTTATTTAACTCGGTAAGTTGTGTATTAACATTCGAAAGCTCCTTTTTCACCCGCGATAGCTTTTTCATCTGCTTATAAATATATATAACCAGCAATATCAAAAACAAAGAAAGGACACTGATCAATATCAAATAAGTCTTTAATGCGGCATTGGTTTTCGCCTCTTTTGCTTGATAAGATGCGTTTATAATAGAATAAAAGCCAGCCATCTGAGCCGTACGGAATTGCACTTGCGAAAATACGGCATCTTCTATTGCCGATTGGGTATATTTAAAGGCTTTTGCAATATCCCCGCTCTCATGATAGATAAGAGCTAACCGCAGAAACGAAGAATTTTCTTTGATCGAACTTTTGACATCGGCAATAGCCGACATGATATAATATTTCTTTTCTAAATCACGCCGGCCCTTTGTCCCGTATATATACCCCAAATAGTGGGTTATAATAGCGTAGTTGGGCGTATCAACCTCTTCTGTACCCAACAAATCGAACAATATTTTTTCGGCATTATCATTTTTCCCCTGATCAACATACTTACCCACCATATTAATCTTATAGTCAAACGACGAAGGGTCTAATACCTGCAACAGAGAATCTCGATACAAACGCACCTGTTCCAAATTAGGACGATTGCTTATCGCGCCATAATGTTCAAAAAAACGGAAATATGCCATATAATATTCACACAATATTTCTTTAGGCAATCGGGCTGAATCCATTTTCTTCAAAATAGCTTCCGATTCACGAAAACAACCGGCATAAGAATAAGATGTTGCCAAATTTATTTCCGACAGATATTTTAGGTTTGCGTTATTCAGAGTATCGGCTATCTGCACATTTCTTTCAGCATAATATATCGCCGAATCAAGTTTAAATTTTTTATACTCGTTATAGAGCTTCAAATTAATCTCATAGCGATACTCAAGTGAAGAGTTTTTCTTTTTCAATAAATTTTTAAGATTGGCTATATCATGTTCTTTTTGCTTCGTAAATGACTCTTTGTTATCAATAATATGGTCTAAATACTCAGACATAGCTTTCAGGTCGTCGACGGCATATATCGGAATATCGACTCCACAAAATAAGAACAGAAAAATAATAGCACAATGTGATAAAGATCTAAGGACTGTTTTCATTCCGGTATTATTTCTCAGTGAGGATGTGTATATTTAATACAAATCTTAAAAAAAAGATTCGATATACAAAAATAACTTTAATATTGTAATAAACATAAGAGAAAAGGAGATATAACAATATTACAGTTATTTTAAAGTATCGACTTAAAAAGTTTAAAATTATATAGGCATAGTTGTGTTTTCGAGCCAATTTAAGTCGTCGGTCCCAACAGAGAAGAGAGGGAAGAACAGAACTCTTATTTTTAATTGGATATCCCGCTCGATTTCTACCTTTGATATATGATCTAAAACAATTATCCTTTCTGGATTTCAACGTCTTCTTTTGCCCCCCAAAGAGCGGCATAAAAAAACAAAGAGCAATCAATCGGTCGACTGACTGCTCTTTGTTCGGTGATCGGGCTGGGATTCGAACCCAGGACCCACAGCTTAGAAGGCTGTTGCTCTATCCAGCTGAGCTACCCGACCGGCCTTACTTTCTGTTCGAAAGCGATGCAAAGGTAGTCATTTATACGAAACTTCCAAAATATTTTTCGAACATCCGGTCGATAGCAGCCTTGATAATGGCAAAAAAAATTAAATTTTCACGATTTTCCTTGATTAGCGACAGCTTCTATTTTCCTTTTTAGCACATCTTCATCTCCTAAAAAGTAATCTTTAACCAAATTCCGGTTATCATCAAACTCAAAAACATAAGGGATTGCCGTCGGTAAATTCAAATGTACAATTGCATCATCCGGGATATTTTTCAACTGTTTTATTATCCCCCGAAGACTATTGCCATGAGCTACGACAAGCACGTTATCGGCAATTTTGAGATCATGAAATATATATTTTTTCCAATAAGGCATAATCCTTTCGATTGTCTGCTTCAAAGACTCCGTCCGGGGCAATTCTTTATCCGGGACTTTCTTATATCGGATTTCAAAACGAGGATTCCTCGGATCATTTTCAGCCAGAGGGTCTGGAGCAATATCATAACTACGGCGCCATATTAAAACCTGCTCTTCGCCATACTTGTCGGCAGTTTCCTTTTTATTCAATCCTTGCAGCGCTCCGTAATGTTTCTCATTCAACCGCCAACTTTTTTCTACCGGAATCCAATCCTGATTCAATTTATCGAGTACACAATTTAGTGTTTTTACAGCCCGTTTCAAATAAGAGGTATATGCCTTATCAAAAACGAAGTTCTTTTCCTTAAGCATTCTTCCGGCGTTTAACGCTTCTTCTATTCCTTCCGCTGTCAGATCGACATCGGTCCACCCGGTAAAACGATTTTCCCGATTCCATACGCTCTCGCCATGACGAAGTAAAACGATTCTTTTCATAAAAATATTTTTTTATTAAGAAACAGTTTCAGACTTAACAAAGTTCAAAAATCTTAGGAAAGAGAGAAATACCTATTATCGGGTATTTTGTATAATAATTATCGATATTTTTTGTCAGGATGCAGAAAACGTATTATTTTTATATAAAGAATTTTGGCGATGACAAGTAAAAGAATAACCCCTGAATGGATTACGCATTTAAAAAGCGATGAAGTCTTTGTGTTCGGAAGCAACTTGCACGGATACCATGCCGGAGGTGCTGCCCGGACAGCCCTAAAATGGGGCGCGATATATGGGAAAGGGGAAGGTTTGCAAGGCCAAACTTATGCAATACCTACCATGTTCGGATCGATACAAGATATACAACCGTATGTGGAGCGTTTTGTGGAATTCGCCCGATCGCATCCTGAGACAAAATTCTTGCTGACAGAGATCGGATGCGGTATTGCCGGCTTTTCACCCGAAGATATAGCTCCGCTGTTTGAAAAAGCCCGAAATGTCAAGAACATATATCTGCCTCAACGCTTCTGGGAGATTTTAGACAAAAAGGGATCGGAATAGTCGACGCCGGGCTCTCATACAAATCGGTGGTTATAGTTTTTATAAAACGACGATCGCTCGTTGACCTCTTGCAGATCGAGAGATCAACGGGCGATCGATAGCTGATTTTTCGATATAAAAGAAATGTCTTCGAAAATAAAAAACCGGGCAACATCGTTTAATCGGCCCCCGTTCAGGTTATTTCCGATTATAAAGTTTCGTCAACATCTTTATATTTTGCCGGTTTTTGTGTTATAAAGTTGATGAAATAGTCCTTTATAACTTGAGCCTGACTTTCATTTACGGTCAGATATCGATGTTTTCCATTCGCATCGGGAGTAAATGTCGTTGCGCCGGTATCGTCGATATGGATTGTGCCCCACTCTGAAATTCCGAAAAAGTTCTTGTCATTTTCAACAGCATATAAGACTGCTGTCAAATCCCAAGTTTGGCGGTCATATGGCATCTGCATATAATTCTCATACCCTACGACCAGAGGATTAGGAGTTTTCCATTTAAAATCATTTTCGATGCATTTTGCCGGGAACAGAATAGCATCGCCCACTTCATAGGGAGAAATAACTATCGGGGTCGGCCACTTGTCCACAAACTTCTGTGCAGCTGGGATATCGCAATACACATTGAACTCCTTAAAAGCCGTATCTTGCATATTTCCCATCATGGCCGATACATATTTTACTTTTTGCTTGATTAAATCCATTCCCGACAAGGGAGAGTATTTATCCGGATCGGAATCGAGCAGTTGAGCCAGATTTGTAGAAAAACCGACCGAGACTATCACCACCGATGAATCGGGCTGTTCGGATAAGACTTTCCGATAAAGCGGAACCGATTTACTAAAATCTTCAAAATTGGTAATCGTTCTTTCGAAAGCCGGCTTTCCATCATTCAGTTTCAATTCGCAAGCAGCTTGTATAAAAACAGGAGCATTATCTTTATCGGTTCCGTTTTCTACTATGCCAATAGGAATATCATGTCCATACCACGTATTCATCAAGTCCAAATATCCGGCACAATATTCACTTTTTTTAGTCGTAGGAATTGCCAATAGATCAATGCGACCGCTTTCGACATATTTATATAACATATCAAGAGCTAAAACATCATCTACATCATTTCCCATATCGGTATCAAAAATAACAGGCAGAGGATTCTCTGTTACCTCTTTTACAGCACTTTTAGAGGAGCACGCTGCAAGAAGTGAGGCGAAGAATAATACAGACAATAATCGAGATAAATTCATAATTGCATGTTTTTTATGTTAATATATTATCGAAGCACTTACATAAAAAGTTTTATTCTACACCAAATTTATAGATGCAAACACTATGATATTTTTCTCCGGGACGAAGCACTACCGTTGGCCATTCGGGATGGTGAGGAGTATCGGGATAATGCTGAGTTTCAAGACACAACGCCGAGCTATGCCCGTATTTTATTCCTTTTTTCCCAGATACAGTTCCATCTAAATGGCTACAAGAGTAAAACTGCATTCCCGGCTCATTGGTAAAGACTTCCATGGTACGACCGCTTTCAGGGTCAACAACCCGACAAGCAACACTATCGACATTGCCTTTTGTATTCAGGACATAATTATGGTCATATCCATGCGCATATCGCAATTGTGTATTCGGATCGTTTATCCGTAATCCGACCAACTCGGGTGTTGTAAAATCAAAAGGAGTACCTTTTACAGATTCGATATTTCCGAGGGGAATCAAAGTACTATCTACGGGGATATAATTATCGGCATTTATCCACAGAAGATGGTTTAAGACATTTTGTTCAGGATTACCGGTCAAATTAAAATAGCTATGATTGGTCAAATTCACAACCGTAGGAGCGTCAGTCTCGGCATCATAGGAGATTTCCAATGCATTATCTGCCCTCAACGTATAACGAACTTCGACCGACAAATTTCCCGGGAATCCGGCCTCTCCATCGACCGATACATACTTTAACAAAAGAGTGCTATCATTATGGTCTGTTACATCCCAGACTTTCCGGTCGAACCCTTCCGGCCCACCATGTAAACAATGCGGATCATTATTGATCGGCAGCAAGTACTCTTTACCGTCTAAAACGAAATTGGCATTTCCGATACGGTTGCCATAACGTCCTATAATCGCGCCAAAATTACCGGAGATGTTTAAATAATCTTGTATCGAATCATGCCCCAAAACAATATCGGCAAAATTTCCTTTGCGATCAGGAGTCCATAAAGAAACTATTCTACCACCGAAGTTCGTTATTGTTGCTTCAAGATTATTTTTATTCTTCAGCGTATATAATTTCACAGGCTTGCTCTCAACATTAGCATCAAATTTTTTCGGATCAATACCCGATAAGGTTGTTGTCTGATTACAACCAGAAAACAACAACAAACTTATAACCACTACGATCAAATTACGTCTACCCATACGATATTTATTTTGTATTTTTATTAATATTGAAATCATTCACTGTCAACTATTCAAATTAAGAGTGGCCGTCCCCTTCTTTTTGGGTTTTGGTTTCGGTTTATACAACAGGGTATATTCCGAATTATACTGGGGAGCGCCGTCTATTTCAATCAAAAGTTTAAACCGATCGGTATCCCACCGAGGTAATTTAAATCGGGCTGTCGGTCCTGCCAGATTGGTATTTTCTTCTACGGCAGGAGCATCCCAGGAAAGGATTTCAACAACATCATTCCCGGCTTGTAATTTTATATGCATCTTTCCCGGAGTAATCTTTTCATATTTATCGTTCAACAGCCATATCTCTGCAAAAAATTCCTCATCTTCGTTCCATACAAATTTGCTTAAGCGAGCGCTTGTACAAAAGGGACGACACGCATTAGAGACAGCATAAAATGCCGGTTTGGGAATCGAAGGATACACGACCAACGAATTATTTACCGCAGCCGGCCAAGGCTCATTATAGCACCAGTTCAAGGCCATAGAACAATAAGGTTTCTGACGACGAGCCTCTTCATAAATTGCTTTATATCCTTCACATTGCATCAGTTGACTTTGAGCAATGAGTTCTTCCAAAGAAGACGCTTCGCCAAAATATTCTTTCAAAATATTAGAACACAACCAAGTATCAGCAGTCCATGCACCAAAAGCATGGTGGTCTTGCCACGCTGTATTCGGTTTCGGAGGGAACATTTGATCTTCCGGAATAATCTGTTTCAACACCTCTACCGGAGAGATACCCGGCATACCAAATTCGGTATAAGCTGTTTGGTGAGCATTATTCATGGCTTCAAAGACTTCCCGGCCATCAAAATATTTAAAGATATAACACCCATGAGCCATTCCATAAAGTGGAGAAGTCGGATTATACGGAGTCAGGGGATCATACTCTAAACAGACACTATTGAGAAGGCGTAAAGGCAAAGATTGATCTGTCATCAGAGACCAACTGTTGAACAGTTCATTGCCACCGCACCACATTGCGATACAAGGATGTTTTCTCAACCGTTTAACGATCGATGTAGCTTCCTGTTTCAATACAGATAAATAAGAGGGAGTATCTGGATATTGGTTGCAAGATAACGGAAACTCTTCCCATACTAAAATTCCTTTTTCATCACACAACTCAAAGAAAGATTCTTTATTTACGATACCGCCTCCCCAAACTCTAAACATATTGAAATTGGCGTCGACAGCCAAATCGATCAGTTCACGATAACGTTCTCGTGTAATGATACCGGGAAAAATCTCGGGATTGACCCAATTTGTCCCTTTGGCAAAAATCTTACGGCCATTCAATTCTAACTGGGCAGGAGGTACGCTTCGTCCTTTCGGGAAGTCTTCAGGTTCGTCCCACGCACCTTCATTCATCACCAAGCGGACCCTTCTAAAACCTATTTTTTGAGTTACGGTCTGAATAGTATGACCTTTCTTATTTTTCAATTCAAATACCGACGTATAAAGATATGGCATTCCATGATCGTGTGACCACCAAAGTTCGGGGTTTTCCAATACGATTTCCTTCAACAAAGAAGGGTCGGACAATTTGCCCTGTTTATGCAATACTTTTTTCCCCGCCGCATTTTTCAATGTCCATGCGAACGAGCAGTTATCCAAGGCTTTCCCCTCGACAGACAATTCGATATCGGCCTTATCATAATTATCGGACAATATATACTTGACAAAGAGATCATCGACATGTGACTCTTCACGTTTTTCCAAATAAGTTTCATCCCATATTCCTAACGGAACAAGGCGAGGATGCCAGTCCCAGCCATAACTCACGGCAGGTTTCACTACGTGAGCCGCTTGAGAACGATCTATCGGAGTTTTCTGTTTTTTAGGAACCGGATAAACCAAGATTTGCAAGCAGTTGTCGGTTTGCAACCGATCGGTCAAATCAAGATCGACATAAGTAAACATTCCTTCCTGATAAAACAGTTTCTCTCCATTTAAATATATTTCAAATTGATAATCAATTCCTTTTGAGACAAAATAAAGACGTTCAGATGAAGATAAGACAGGTTTTTTAAATCGCGTCGTATAAGTGTAGAATAGATCCTCCATCCAGCTATATTGTTTATAATTATCACTAAACATATAGGAGGGATACGATTTTGCCCGGGCAATATCCAACTGCACAGCCCCCGGAACTATGGCCGCAATCGGGTCTTCCACAGACAACTCTTTTTCTGAGGAATAACTTAATGACCATTTCAATTCGGGCATCTGTTCTATTGCGAACAGTTGGCAAGATAAAAATACAGACAAAATAAGGAGTACTCTTTTCATACAAAACGCGTTAGGAGTTCAAAGGCAAAAAGAATTTTAGAAAGAGGTTTATTTTTTAAGATAAACCTCTTTCCTTAGACACCTCTAATAAAATTCTATGATTATATATTTAGGGTTTCAATATCTTATAGGTATTGCTCTTTCCTGTTGCGGAATCGAATACCTGCAAGAAATAGATACCGGATGACATTCCTGAGAAGTCGATACTTCCGGTTTGTTGATCTACTGTAAATTGTTTGATCAACGCACCTGTTCCATTGATCAGTCTTATTTGTGCAGAGCTAAAATCGGACGGGAAACTATAAGTCAATTCATGGGTTACAACCGATGGATATACCGAAATTTCATCCATCCAAGACGATTCTAATCCAGAGACACCACCGACTTCATAATAGTCGAAGTTTGGTCCGCTCTTCAATACCGCAACAAATTTTATTGTATTTTGACCTTCTTCCATCGGAACAGGAACTATTTTTTGACCCCAAGATGTCCCGGTTGAAGGCAATTCGACATCTGAAATCTTAGTGTCATTTACATACAATTCACAAGTACGATCGGTCGAGCAAGCATATCTTACCGTCACGTCATAAGTTCCGGCCGACGGTTGGTCATAGATAAATCCGGCCCATGAGCCAACTCCACCGAAATCAACATAGCCAAAACCGGAATATCCGCTAACGCCTGTTGCGATTGCCGAACCATCTCCGTAAATCTCATTTTCAGCTTCAATGCGTCCTTCCGGAGTCGGCCCACCAAGTTGCAAGGTCTTAATTTCTGCCAGATTAGTCCCTACCGAATACAAAGAATAGGGTTTCATCGTCACTTTAAGCACACCATTTTCATAACGGGCTACTTTATCATTTCTCACGCCGTAATTATTCGTATAAGATTCATATACTTGCAGGCCGTCGACTTCCGGGAATCCGTTTATTTCGGCTGTTTTTACGGTACCGCTATTATTTTGCAATATCATTACCCGGTCATCATCTTTACATGCGCCTATCGCATATAAACTTCCGTCGCTACTATTTGTTTCGACAACGGTATAACCCGGTGGAATGTGAGCGAAATAATGCAAATCTACATATCGGTATGTTGATTCTTCTTTCGGGGATCCCGGAAACCAAGGATAGGAACCCGAGCTATAAGAATAGCGATAAACTTCGTAATACATTTTACCGGTAGGCATACCATGAGAAATCCAGTCACCACCTTTATAATCGCTCTTATAATTGTCTAATTCTCCGCAGAAAGTCGGAACGTCGCTTGTTGCGAAGAAGTCGCCCCAATCTTCTACTTGGTCTACTCCGCCATACTGCAACTCGTAAGAATGGAAATCTACACCGGCTATGTATTTTTTAGCCTCGGTATCGGCTAATATTTCTTTTACCTGACGAAGTTCTGACGGACGGAAGCACAAACTACCGATCATCCATTTGGTTCCCAATCCGTATTGTTCAAACAACTGTCCGGCCTTTTTAAACAAACGGATATTCTCATCGACAGACAATACGGTGTTATAACCGCCCCAGCCACCATCTGCAGGATCTTGTTGTAAAGACTCGTTAAAAGATACCCATTTCACTTCTACGCCGGTTTGTTCCTTTATGTAAACCAGCAAAGCGCAAATAGACTCGGCAAATTCGTCAATGTTATTAATTTGCCTTCCTGCCTGATAATCGTAGGGGTTTCCACTATTCGGGTTTTTCAAAAGCCAATTAGGAAGGTTCCAGAACGACAGCCACACATCGACATTAAATTCGTTTTTCATTCTCCGAATACGGTTTACTGAGTGTACAACGGCAATATCGTTTTTATTAAATCCGTCCCAATTGATTACATCCGGATCATCATTATCATTGGAAGATTCCCATTCTACCATGGGAGCACCTATACGAGCCACCTGACAAGGCAAAGTCTCCAACATCTCTTTTTTATCTGCACTCAGCTCATCCCACTGTCCGACATGGTATCCCTCCATATTGATACCATTGGCAATTATTGCCTGCCGTTTTGCATTAAAATCGACAGTAACTTGAGCCGCTACGAAAACCGGGAATAATATTCCCAAAATCATTAAAAATTTTACTTTCATATACTTATTTCTTCCCATCATTTATTTTTTTGATACACTCTTACATAGTCAACCTCCATCACTTGGGGGAAAATCGAATCATCAATACCCTCTTTACCTCCCCAGCCACCACCAATAGCGACATTGAGGATCAGATAGAACGGCCTGTCAAAAGGCCACACGCTGAAATTATCGGCTTCTTTTGCGTAAGTAAATACTTTTACCTCATCGATGAAAAAGTCGATTTTTTCAGGTGACCATTCCATGGCATAAAGATGATACTTGTTATGTAAGTTTTTTACATTATACCAAATACCTTTGCTTCCGCCTTTACTGTTATTATAGGTATCATTATGAATATTGATATGTATTTTGGAAGGATCGAAACCGACAAATTCCATAATGTCTATTTCTCCGCTTTTAGGCCATCCGCCATAATGATCCTCAGCAGGCAACAACCAGATTGCCGGCCATATACCACGCCCCCAAGGAAGCCTTGCCGAAACCTCGATACGGCCATATAAGAACTCTTTGGTTCCTTTGGTTATCACACTGCCCGAGGTGTAGTTATCTTCTTTTCCGTTAAAAGCTTCTTTTCGGGCAATAATCTGCAACGTTCCACCACCTACTCGGGTGTTTTCAATCCGATTGCGCGTATAGAACTGACTTTCATTATTACGGATCGACTGTCCATATTCATATCCCCAAATTTCAGGATCGGGCAATCCTGTATATTCAAATTCTTCCTGCCAGACCAACTTCCAATCGTCGGTCTGTGCAGTCAGAAGAAAAGGGAATAAACAACATACTATTCCTACTATTTTCTTTATCATAATTACGAGAATTAGGGTGTTACTACTTCAGGAGTAAACTCTTCAAGTTTTACGGTATTATCTCTAAATACCAATGTATCGGCAGCATGGTATATATTTCCGTTGGCTTCGATATCGAAATCCAAATAGAAAGCGTCCCGAGTCTTACCTCCCCACATTTGTCCGTCTTTTACATATTTTCCCGTACCTGTCACGTTAAAGGCAGACCCATCTTTTTGCCGAACTGTTACGTTATTGTTTTCCGGATCGACCGTAACAACAACTTCATATTGTCCGGGAGAAGTTCCTGAAGCTACTTGAATCTGGGCAGAATATTCCAATGTTGTAAGAGATGTTGTTGACAAGAGTGTTACCAATCCCTCTTCAACATAGCCATATTGGCCATAACCATAACTTGCAACGTCACCAATTGCTTGTCCACTGCCATTTTCCGGAGTTGTTTTACCTCTTAACAAATAATTTCCGTGATAAGGATTTATATATTTGATTCCGAATATGGTAAAATCCATCGGAGCCGATTTCCAATGCGAAGCGACTCTCGGGTCAGGATTTGCAACAGATTCATCCGCATCTCCTCTCAGCACAGAATCTGCCGAAGCAGAGATAATTCTCAACGGTAAAACATAGTTTGTCTTACAGGCATCTTCATCTTCAAAGAAAGCATCGGTCAACTGTACCGTAACCCCACCGGAATAACTGCCTTTCGGAATAATTATTTGATTGGAATTACTCAACGTGTAGAAATCCGAAGGTAATATCTCAACCGGTAGGCCCGATTCTCCGAAATTCAGGTTATCGACCAATGTCGGATCTATAACATAATCGACCAGTATATCTTGTTTATTTTCATATACACCGCCCATTTTGGCACTGATTACAAAACGATGATTTAGATCATTTGTATTATCGTATCCGTCGCAATCGCCTAAAATAATGGTTCTTACCGGGTAAGTCCAAGGGAAATATACGGCAGTGTAATCAAAATCGTCAAACTCCCAATCCCTATTATCACAACCGGTTATCACGGTTATAAGGGCTAATAACAATACCGATTTTATACTTTTGACTTTCATATAGATATCTTTTTTATTATTTAGTAAACAGGATTAACCTATCTTTTTATTCGCTACACTTTTCTTTTACCATCCGGCATTTTGTTCCAGATTGCTGGTTTTAGTAATCTGATCGCTCGGGATGGGACCATACTGCATATACGGTGCAAAGACACGATTTTCTACATCGATCAGTTCATACAATGGTCCTTGATATTTTATACCTTTTGCCGTTTCGTCCAAAGCCATACCCCAACGTCTCAAATCCCAGAAACGGAAGCCTTCAAATGAAAGTTCTATACGACGTTCGTTTCGGATAATATCCCGTAAATCGGCCAAAGAGTTCAAATATTCATCCGAAGATTCAGTAGTTCCACCTACTCCGGCACGTTGACGAATAGCTCGAATAATCTGACGGGCAGAGTATCCGGCTGTATTGGCATTGTCCGGGCCATACGCTTCATTTGCGGCTTCGGCATAGATCAGCAGTAACTCTGTGTAACGGATTAACGGACGGAAATGCTGACGTCCGGCAGCCGGATTAAGTGTGACATCCTCCCGTAAGAGTTTCTTTAAATAGTATCCTGTACGAGTTGATGTTGTCAACACATTCAAACCATCTTTCGGATCATCGACCGAAGTATTAATATTCACGTTCTTAAACTCAGCCCCATTATAGATCACATAATCGCTCAAACGCGGGTCACGTCCGGTATAGGGATTATCTTCGTCATACTGTGAATGAGCGATATCGGAAATCGGATATCCGTTTTCCATAGGGAATGCATCGACAAAATTCTGAGTCGGATTCACTTCGCCGTTTCCAAAGAGAGAGGGCGGGAAGTTCTGACTTTCCAGATCATAATTGGTAACATAATTAGCCCGCCAGAGAATTTCTACATTTCTCGAATCTTGATTTTTGTCATAGAAAAGATAATCGGCCAAATCACCTCTTCCGGTCATTTCGGCAATACCTCCCACTTTATTGATCAGTTCAGCCGCACATTTTGCAGCTTCTATACACAGGTCGCGATCATAATTCCCACCATTAAATGCGGGACTGGCAGCATGAAGAGCGAAACGGGCTTTCAATGCCTTTGCAATACGCGAATCTATTCGGTTTTTAAATTTAACACCTTGTACTCGATCGGCAGAAGGATCTGTATTGGTATTTTTATATTCTTCAGGCAATAAACTAATCGCTAAATCCAAATCGGCCAATATGTCTTTAACGGTTTCACTATATGCCGGACGTTTCAGATTCCAAGTGTTTTCATTTTCAGGGTCTGCCATATCTTTAAGATAGGGTATTCCCAACATAGCTCCGGAAACACCTTTTCCCCCATGAGCCATCAATATCTGAAAATGATAATAGGCTCTGAGAGCGTAGGCCTCTCCCATTATCTTGTCATGTTGCATTTGATCTCTCACTTCACTATCGGGGCTCCATTGTATCACATCAGCCAATGATATCAACTTATTG
>CASFRL010000085.1 GCA_949297285.1 uncultured Bacteroidales bacterium | reverse complement strand
TGCTCCTATCGCATGTTTTTATGGTTGGAAGACAGACGGGATTATGACCGAAGCCGATTTTAATGAAGACGGTTCTCCTAAAGTCCCTGTATTTTCGTCCGGATCGACCTATACCCCCGGAGATATGAAATTTGTAGATGTGAACGGTGACGGAGTGATCGATGACAGCGACCGCACGTTTATCGGAAATCCCAGTCCCGATTTTTATTATGGATTTAATATCAATATGGAATATAAGGGATTTGATTTGTCGATGTTTTTCCAAGGGGTTGCCGGAAATGAAATTTATGACGTGACAAAATATTTCCGTTATTCGAATGTTGCTTATAATGGCGTGTGGGAGAATTTGAGTTATCTGAGTTATTCTAATGTGTCGAAAGATTATTTCGATAAGGTTTGGAGACCTGAACCCGATCCGAGTAATCCTTCTTATAGAGACCATTGGGGGGCAAATTTGAATGGTACAGTGCCGTTGCCCAGTTCAGACGGGACTAAAAATGAAATGAATTTCAGAAACTCAGATTTTTATATACAAGACGGTTCATATTTACGACTGAAGAATATTCAATTGGGATATACTTTCCCTAAAAAGTGGGTGAATAAATTGTCTGTAAATAATTTAAGAATCTATGCTTCTGCTACGAATCTCTTTACTATTACCAAGTATGATGGTTTAGATCCGGAAGTAGGTAAAACGTCTGGACAAGAGAGCAATAACCTCTATCTGGGTATCGATCAAGGGGTTTATCCTCAGGCCCGTTCTTATATGTTTGGCGTAGTTATTGATTTTTAAATGTTCGAATATGAAAAAGTTGATATATATTCTTTGGATAGTATGCCCGTTTTATTTTACATCTTGCGAGGATTACTTTAATCCGGAACAAACGGGATTGGTGGAGAGTGATGTATTTTATAAGAATCTGAACAATTTGCGTATTGGATTAAATTCTATCTATAATTTGATGCAATCGCAAGACTATCAGTTAAGTGAGATCATTTTTGGAGAAGCCATGAGCGATAACTCATGGAATAAACAGGATGTTGAAGTAAACGATATGAGCCAGTTGGTCAACTTCCAGTTTAATACCGAAAATCCTTATATTTTACAACGTTATCGTATAAATTACCAAGGTATAAATAAAGCGAATCAAGTGATACGTTCTGCTCCTTATGTCGATTATCGGGCAAACGGAACCAGTGAGAAAGAGATTCGAGAGGTGTTGGGTCAAGCCAAATTGTTAAGAGCTCTTTTTTATTTTAATTTGGTGAAAACTTTTGGAGGCGTGCCCATACAACCAGAAGATGTAGATTTGGGAAATATGGTAGTTCCTCGTTCATCTTTGGAAGAAGTTTATGCTTATATAGAGAAAGATTTGCGTGAAGCTGCTTTGATTTTGCGTAGAAGCCGTTACCAATTGACCGAAGCTGGACAGATCGGTGTCGGAGGTGGATTGGGATTGTTGATGAAGGTTTTAGTATATGAAGCATCTCCCGGTGTTGAATTACCTTCGGTAGATAAGGATAAAAAATGGCAAGAAGCTCGTGAAATAGGAGAATTTTTTATCGAAGGGAAAGATTTGACTTATAATCAGATGTTGAAATTTGATGAGAATTATCCTAATGAATCGTGGGAGTCTTTGAGCAAACGGTTGGTCTTAGATCCGGCTGCAACCAAAGAGACAGTTTTTGCCGGACAAGATGTTGTAAGTATTCATCAATTGGATGAGTTCGATAAAATATTCCGGCTTGAAGGTGAGTTTTCTCCCGAATCGTTGATCGAGATCAATCATTATGATTATTCGGGATCGGGAAT
>CASFRL010000084.1 GCA_949297285.1 uncultured Bacteroidales bacterium | reverse complement strand
CTTATATAAGTTATAAATTACGGTATCTTTACCATTAATTGTGGTTATTAAATTCGGAGGAAATCGTATCGGTTGTGATTGCAGTGCTATCAAATCTTTTTTGACTCTTGTATCAACACATGATATTAACAATAATAATGACGCAATTGCTAAAAACTTTTTCATATTTTGAAGCGATAAAACCACAAGATGTTATTGTCTAATATTTCATCTCCTAAAAGATTAGTATAATAATAATCCCCTATTTTACCGATGACATCGATTCCTTTGGGGATGTCCACATCAGCTATAAGCGTATTGTCATCATATATTTGCAGTCCGTCTGTTTCCGCAGCACTGTTTTTCACATAGGTCCGGAAGGTCATGCGGCCGATACGGCAAATCTTACGGTAGTGCGATTTTTTTCGTTCCTGCTGATAGTTTTTTCTATAATCGGCAATGGTTAATGTTTTATGTTCTCTGAAATCCATATCGCGGCCGGAATTTCCCCACGTCTCGACAATATTGAATCGATGGTCGAATTTGTATATCAAGGAGTCCAATTCATATCCGACATAAAAATTGCCGGCTTCATCCATATCGAAATCGAACATGAAAAATTGATATCGGCCTTTTTCGCCACGAATTTTCGGAGATAAACGGCCCATAACGAAAGATGCCTTGTCTTTCTGTATCGGAACACCCTTGACAATCCGTGCGCTGTTGAAATATGCGGGGGCATACATATTGAATATCGGATGATTGCCGGCAATGGAGAAATACAATGTATCATTATACTCTTTGATGCGCAACTGATCATACATTAACGTATAAGTGTTGGGGTTTTCGGCAAGACCTTTCTCGTTATTGTTTTTTCTAGCACACAGGATAGTGGATTTTTGGATCATTCCAATCGTATCGACTTCATATTTCGTAACCCAACAGTCGGAAACAATTCCGAAAGTATTGCCACCACAAGAATAAAAAGCGTCATAACTTCCGGCATACTCCCGATTGCTTCGTCCTGCGCGCAATACACGTCTGCAGGAGTCGCCCAACGGCGAAATCTCATGTATGGTGCGCAATTTCTGATCTGCGTAATAGATTCTCCCGTTGCCAATCTCCGTCAATCCAATCATCGATGTTTCAAAAGCCGGCACAGTTATTTTTTCCAGATCGAGTTTATCAATGCGAATCTCTCGACTACTCCTGTTGCTGCACACGAATGAAAAATCGTCATATGTAGAACATGAAATAATTAACAACAGTAGTATATACAGTAGTATATAATAATATAAAGTTTTATTCATAGCAAAATATAAAATCAATTCAGTACATTTGAGGATGTCCATTGGACATCCTCTCTTTAGTTACAATTGCTATTAAAATCAGAACACCAAATCGTACCATCAATCGCACAATGCGAGCCCCAATTATCAGTTTTACAACCATCTCCCCACAACAAGCCACAGCGACAATTATAGTCAGAGCCATCTCCGCTTTCATCACGGGCCAACGCTTCAACATTGGCATTCAGAAGATCAGAAACATTCGACTGCTCATAAACTGAAAATCCCGTCACGGCAGCAGCAGCGAGCAACATAGCCACTCCGCCAAAAAGAAGTTTTTTCTTCATAATTTTAAAAATTAAAAGTTAATAGATAGTTGGTAAAGCCCAAGGCTTGTTATTACTCTTCCACAACTCCAGCATCTTATTTGAACAGCAACAAAAAGATGCTCCACTTATTTTCAAGCAATTTCACCAACAAATATAACAATTAATTTTATATATTGCAATAAATAATCATTTATTTTTTTATTTAATTTAAGTTTTTCATGTAAGAATCTACATCTTTAGACCGATCTCGGCCCGCAATCAGAACAAGAGCTCCAAATAAAATGAAAATACATGATTTCAGCCCGTACAACACCCACTTCCGCAAAGACGATCCGTCATAACAAACAAGAGACCGACAATTCTCCTAAGTCCAATCTATAATCGATACTTATATAATGTTTCCGAACCGGGATCAACTCCATACAGACAGGAGTTTGCACTGTCCAAGGCGATGCAGTAGACCTCGTGATCCAACATCAGTCTCTCCTTCAGACACCCCTGCCAATCGAAAACATAGACCATGCTTTTATCGTGCTGCCGCGCCTTTCCTGTCCGGGGTTCAAAATCGCCGTGATACAAGGCATAGATCCGGTTGTCGTCCGCCTGAAGGTTTTTGAAATGCCATACGGGGGTATTGCCGTTCATCAGGTCCGAGAACCGGAACGACCGGTCCAGGGAAAACACATCGACTGCTCCCGATACAATATCGACAATCCCGAATACAGGGGCATAGGTCATTCCGAACGCAATCTTTGTCTTGTCGGGCTTTAAGCAATCCTCCGTATAGGATAACATCTCGGTCGAATAATGAGGAGTTTTGCTGATAAGAGGTTTCTCCAGAATCCGGATGCTTTTGAGCTCACGGTTTTCCGCAATAGAATAAAGCGAATAGTGCATCGGAGAAAAACGGTTCGTTTCGCTCATCGAGGTCGGGACATGCAAAATTTTCAAGTCGTCATTCACACGGAAATTATAGCGGCAAACCGAATTGTAACATTGTTTCCAATCGACCGGAACGATCTTATCATAGACAGTTTTGTTGGCGGCCAGCGATTTCGTGATATTCCAAGTCAAGAGACTATTATTATTGTAGGCATACAAGTCCGCAACCAACTCTCCGGCTTGATTTCGGTCGATTTGCCGCAACAACATGAAAGCAATCACTTCGCGTATCCCTCTTCCTTGAGGGCAGAAACTTCCCAAACGTTCCTGTCGTTCCAGATCATACACACTGAAAAAACCATTGTCTATGGGCTTGACATTATAGCCGACAAGCAGCGTATCGACCACACAGATATTGGGCGAAGAGAGGTATTCAAGTTCAATGTGCTGGCTTGTCTTTTCCGTCACAGGGACCTGACGCAGATCTACAAAGGTCATATTATTCAGACAAGAATCAGAACCTCCGCATGATACGGCCAGCAACATCAGAAAAGAGAGAAATTTATACATCCGGGTTCATTCCATTTCACATTCTACCCTATTTTCAATTTTCACCAACTAACAAAATCCGTTTGGATGCCCGTCATATGATTCCCTCCAAATCAAGATAGGCAAATTGCGGCACATCATTCAAAGACATGATCAGTCGGTTGTGTTTTGCGTCGTAACAGTAATCCGAGATTTTGTAGCCCACATCAAGTGTTTTCAGATAGTTCCCCTTCAAATCAAACACATGGAAGCGCGTCGGATCACTGTTCTCATCCGCAAAACGTTTTTTGCCGCTATATGCAATGACGATCAGGTCTTTGCAAATGCATGGAGTGTTATAATACGACATCGAATTCGATGTACGGTCATCCCACTTCGGGCCATACACATTGCATATCAGCTCGCCATCCAACGTACAGATCGTGAATAAGTCGTGATGATAGTAACTTTCAACATAAATGCCGTATTTCATTGATGCAGCGAATGTGGTTCGTCTGCGTTCGATGGCCGGATGTGCATATGGAAGCGTAGTGTATTCACCCGTATTTATGTTCCATTTGGCAATCGATTGATGAAAGCCATAGTTGCCGGTAGGGGCAATGGATCTCGCCATATAAATGCTGTCGTTCAGATATTGCAAACTCGAGGGAAATTGTTTCCTCGACAGATTCATCCTGGATGTCGGCATATAAGATTCTGGATCGGCAAGAAATGCATCCAAGTCATACTCAAACACGGCGTTTTTTCCATAATCGGGCAATAAAAACCTGCGATGTACTTCATCAACCACAAGTGAGCCGCCATTTGCGATTTCACCGGGCCCCCGGCCTTTTCTGATCCCGCTTACCACATGATTGAAATTTTCAATATCAAAAACATGCAACATATTCTCCATCGACCCTAAGTCTAAAATAAAAAGATAGTTGTCGAGGATATATAAATGGGCATAATTCCCAATCAATACATCCTTCGTGTCAATTTCATGGATCGAATCGTGAACATCGATTTCCTTGTTTCGACTGTTTTGATATTTTTCCGTCGAATCACTTCCATTGCATCCGGCCATCAGTCCGACAACAGCAGACACAAACAGCACTTTTTTCATTATTCTCCCCTATTTAGACATTTCGAAATACTTGATTGATCTCTTTCGTCAGCATCGTATCGGAATCGAACACTTCAAATTTATGAAAATAAATCGACAATATCGCTCCCTACCTGCCTGAAATTCGGATCACGCAACCGCCCGCAACGGGAACAATAACAAATATAGGCAATAATTTACAATTTTCAGACCGTATTGAAAACATATATATTTCCGATATGCGAAATAGAACGGGCGGCATGGATGGGGATATTTAGGTAACTTATTCTTTCATAAGAAGATGAAAGGCAAAACATATATATTCGTATTGTTCGAGCCCCAAGGCCGCAACCTCCCTGCTTGAGCCGAAAGAGGCCAATTATTAAAATATTTTCATGTCGAATCGGGGAAATCTGGTTGTTTTTTTCGTATCTTTGTAAGTTGAACTAAGAATAGACGGCAATATGGCAAAAATCAAAGGAACGATTGTCGTTGACAAGGAACACTGCAAGGGTTGCGGAGTCTGCGTAGAGGCTTGTCCCTGCAACGTCTTGGCCCTCTCG
>CASFRL010000083.1 GCA_949297285.1 uncultured Bacteroidales bacterium | reverse complement strand
TCGGCCGAATCGGTGCCTTATGAGATATCTGAATCGGGATTGAGAGTCCCGGCTTATGACACGTCTCATTATCATCCGAACAACAACGCCCATTATGCATGGGGCTATCAAATTTATGCTTGGCTAAAATATACTTTAGCTCTGCAATAAATGCTTTATAAAGCGACAAACACAAAAGAGATGCGTCAAGACCCGATCTCGACGTACAGACTTTCTTCTGTTCATCCGTCAAGGCTACTCCTGTTACAATAAAAAAGTCACGGCATTTCTTCATAGAAATTTACCATGACTTTTATATCGAACAAGTGTTACCTGTTACTTTTCAAAAAAAGGAATTTATCTTAGCCCTCACTTTTTATCAGAATCCGTAAAACAAAAGGATTCTTGCATTACGTATATATTAATAAAACATAGGGCTATTAGAAATGACAAGCTATGGCAAAGCCAAAATTCCAGAATCCCGGTGTATAGAATCCTTCATGATGACCGCCTATAACCGGTCCGACAACCGGACGATAGTCTATTTCGATAGAGATTGGCGCTCTTTTAAACAAGCAACCGAAAGCACAAGACCCGGCAACACCAAACAAAAGTCCCGAATCATCAAAATCATAAAATCCTAAAGCAGCACCGACACCGGCATTCAAATACCAATCGCAAGCCTGAGGTGTCCAATCCCATTGGCAACAACGCCAATTATAAATTCCAGTTACAGTAAAGCCGTCATAATTAGGACTTCCCAATGTAAACTGGAGGAAATTCTTTGTACTGAGACTTCGTTGATAAAGAATTTCTGCAGCTCCACCAAAACGCAAACCTAATGCATTCTTCTGTGCATCTACGAAACATACGGATGCAAGGCATAAAAAAATTGAAAGCACTAATTTTTTCATATTCATCACCAATTTAGATTTACAACTCGTATATTAAAAGTATTACAAATTTACAAATTTATATTCCCTCCTAAAAAAGAATTCTCATTATTTTAGCTCATTATTCAACAATTTTAAAGAATTCCGGGCCTTTCAATTTACATGGTAAATACAAACCCCTTATCCAACATCGATTCATAACGCTTGCGGTTGAATACATAATAATATGCCCCGCGTTTAGAACTTTTTTTATCTTTTTCATCCAGCCGTTCGAGAATGTTCATCCCCAAGATTTTTTTTCTGAAGTTACGTTTATCCAACGGCTCTCCATAAATCGATTCATAAAGTGATTGCAACTGTGTCAACGTAAATTTTTCCGGCAATAGATTGAACCCTATCGGATGCAACGCCGCATGACGGCGCAATAGTAAAATAGCATCATCGAGCATTTGTTCATGGTCAAAGATGAGCTCACTTTTCCTATCCAACGAAATCCATTCCAAATCGCTTTCCGGCAACAAGCTGTTGACATAGTCGGTTATATTGATCAAAGCATAATATGTCACCGATATCACACGTTCTCCGGGATCACGATCGACATTTCCATAGGCCTTCACCTGTTGCATATAAATATTGTCGAGTCCGGTAAGCGTTTTCAATACACGGCTTGCAGCCTGATCGATATTCTCATTCTCGTTCATGAATCCGCCCAATAAGGAAAGCCCCCCTTTCTTAGGTTCGATCTTCCGACGAAACGTAAGCAATTTTATTTCGTTATCGATAAATCCAAGTATCGTACAGTCTACGGCTATCAAGAAACGGGCTTGAGGCCCATAAAAGTAATTTTCATGCATAAGCTAAAAATAAATACGGGTATCCGAAATCACTCATCGATCTTTTTCGGATACCCGTCATGTCTGATCTATTTATTATAATTTACGCGATCCCGCACCAATCTTAACCGGATATACTTTAGGTTCTTTACCAAACTTCTGGGTAAATCCTTTTACCGCGGTTGTGATAAAATTATCATATTTATCTTCGGGAACAAGGTTGATAGTGCAACCGCCAAAACCACCTCCCATCACACGAGAACCGGTAACCCCGCATTCACGAGCTACGTCGTTGAGGTAATCAAGTTCTTCGCAACTTACCTCATACAATTTGCTCATACCGTGATGCGTTCCGTACATTTTTTCTCCGACGGTCTTGTAATCGCCTTTTTCAAGGGCATCGCAAGCATCGAGCAACCGTTGTATCTCTTCGATCACATACTCTGCACGACGGTAGTCTTCGGTCGAAACCTCATCTTTTACTTCATTGAGCATCTGCATGTCGGCATCGCGCAACAATTCTACTTCAGGATGTCTTTTCTTGATTGCAGCGACAACGGCTTCACAAGATTCCCGACGTTTATTATAAGCCGACGAAGCCAATTCGTGTTTTACAACCGAGTCGATCAATACAACTTTATATCCTTTAGGATCGAATGGAACATATTCATATTCCAACGAACGGCAATCTAAACGGATCAGATGTCCCTCTTTTCCGAATACGGAAGCAAATTGGTCCATAATACCGCATTTTACGCCACAATAATTGTGCTCGGTAGCCTGTCCGATTTTTGCCAATTCAAATTTATCGATACCCAAATTGAATATATCGTTCAAAGCGAATGCAAATGTACTTTCCAAAGCTGCAGAAGAGGAAAGTCCGGCACCCAGAGGCACATCACCGGAGAATGCAGTGTCAAAACCTTCTACTTTCCCTCCGCGTTTGCTGATTTCCCGAACAACGCCGAAAATGTAACGTGCCCAACTTTCTTTCGGAGCATCTTCTTCGTTCATGCCAAATTCGGCATATTCGTTAAGGTCAACGGCAAAAGCCCGAATAACATTTTTTCCGTTCGGTTTTATCTCGGCCAACATTCCTTTATCGATTGCTCCGGGCAAAACAAACCCTCCGTTATAATCGGTATGTTCTCCGATCAGATTTATACGACCCGGTGAGAAATATAAATCTCCGGCAGTGCCGAACAGTTCGGCAAATTTTTCTCTAACTATTTTATTATCCATAACTATATATACTTTTATCCAATATCCCCAAAGGGGAGATAAGTTTATTTCTATTATTCTACGGGTATGTCAGTATTTACGTTCTTGCTACCGATCAAAGCATAATACAACATATAGCAAACAGCTGCAAATACTACCCAGAAACTGATTATATAGTCACTGAAAATATCGGCTACTGCACCTTGTAACAACGGCAAAATACCTCCACCGCAAACCATTACCATAAATATACCTGATCCCATAGCGGTATATTTTCCTAAACCTTCGACGGCGAGGTTGAATATGCCACCCCACATAATCGAGGTACAAAGACCGCAAAGAACGAAGAACATAACTCCTACCGGAACTGTTGTCATTCCGAAACTAATATCGGATTTGAATACCGGCATAGAAATCTGGCTGGTTGTCGGAGCGAATATACCTATCAACAAGAATATCAAAGCTAACGTACATACAAAAATCATTTGTGTTCTGCTCGAATATTTACCACCGAGAATACCTCCGAGCAAACGACCGATCATCATTAAGAACCAATAAGTACCGCAAATCGATCCTGCCATAGCGGCATCGATACCCATACCGGTAGCACCTGAAGCATCGGGGGTTGTAGTTAAAAACAGATTCAAGAAATTGGGGATTCCAACTTCAACACCAACGTATAAGAATATTGCAATAGCTCCTAACACAAAATGACGGAAAGAGAGGGCACTATGCGTATCTTTTTCTTTCGATTTAGAAGATTCCATGTGAGGTTCGGGAATGCTCATAATCGACAATACGATAAATACCACAGCAAAAATACCCATAGCAATAAACAATGCGGGTGAAGCATCACTGATTTTTGCATTTGCAGCATTACCGATCAAATATCCTACAAGAATAGGAACTATCGTAGCAGAGATAGAGTTCAAAGAACCGCCAAATTGGATCAATTGGTTTCCTCTTTTTCCACCACCGCCCAATGTGTTCAACATCGGGTTTACAACCGTGTTCAACATGCACATAGAGAATCCGGAAACAAATGCACCGGCAAGATAAACGCCGAAACTGCTGGTGTTATCAAGTTGCCCGGAAATGAATTGGATACCTACACCGATAAATCCTACGGCAACAGCAGCAAGTGCAGTTTTCTTATACCCGATCTTTTTCAGCATCATACCGGCCGGAATACCCATAAACGCATAGGCTATAAAATTGGCGGCATTTCCCAACTGGGTCATCCAGTTCGGCACGGCAAACTGGTTCTTCACGATTACACCCAGAGGGTTTGTGAGTCCTGTCACAAATGAAATCATCGCAAACAGGGCGAACATCATTGCAATAGGCAATGCATAATTCTTTTTGTTAGTTGTATCATTCATAGTTCTGATTATTGATAATTATTTATTTTTTGTATTATAATAAAAGAGAGAGACTTATTCCTCTCCTTCTTTTTTATTTTTCTACTCCAAATGTATAGATACACGTTTGTGTATAGCGTTCTCCGGGGCGCAATACCGTTGATGGGAAGTGCGGTTTATTGGGGCTATCGGGGAAATGCTGCGTTTCGAAACAAATTGCCGTACGTTCTGAGTAACTGCGACCTTTTTTTCCGATAAAGCCATTCAACCAATTCCCCGTATAAAGTTGTACGCCGGGCTCTGTGGTGTGCACATCCATCGAGATTCCTGTTTTAGGAGAAACAGCCTTCGCTGCAAATGTCAATTCTCCGGGGTACTCTTTATTCAATACATAATTGTGGTCATAGCCTTTCCCGAAAACCAATTGTTCATAATCGTTATCAATGCGTTCACCGACAACATGGGTCTCGGTAAAGTCCATAGGCGTACCTTTCACCGGACGTATTTCTCCTGTCGGGACAGATTTGTCATCCATTGCGGTAAAATGATCGGCATTGATCATTACTTTGTGGTTAGTGACCTCTCCTCCCCCATCTCCATTCAAATTGAAGAACGAATGATGAGTTAAGTTTACTACGGTCGGCTTATCGGTAAATGCTTCGTAATCGATTTTCATCGCATTGTTATCGGTAAGCTGATAAATCACCTTAATAAAAAGGTTACCGGGAAAACCTTCTTCTCCATCTTTCGAAAGATAAGTAAGCTCCAATGTCTGACCATCCAATTGACGGGCATCCCATACGACATTGTTATACCCGACAATACCTCCGTGTAATGCACAATCCGGATTGTTGGAAGGGATATTATAACGGACTCCATCCAAAACGAAAGTACATTTTTTGATACGATTTCCGTAACGTCCGATCAGTGCTCCGAGATATTTCTCGGGAGAGTTCAGATAGTCAGCTATCGATTCATGACCTAAAACGACATCGGTCATCTTCCCGGATGCATCGGGTACCATCAAGGAGACTACAATACCCCCGAAATTGGTAATGCAAATTTCTGCTCCGTTTTTATTGGTAAGTGTATAAAGGGCTACCGGCTTTCCGCCAATTTGAGTATTAAACTTCTCTTTAAGAAGCCCGGATAGTGTAATTTCTTTTTGAGAATCAGTGTTTACCATGATAATTTCTTTTACATTTTTGCATATTTCGTGTAAAAATAACGCTTATACGCGAAAGTTGTTATTCGAAACTATATGTTTTATAACATAAAACTCCAAAAGCTCATTTTTAAGCTCTATCTAAATCTGATTCGAATCAGATTTATGATTTTCTTTCGAGGTTATTTTCCGGTTTTTACGGGGTCCTTTCATTTTATACAAATGACCTTTTCCCAATAAATATCGAGTAATCTTATAGTGACATACATCTTTCCCAGGATTCGAAAAAACGACATTCCTCAACTCCATAAAATCATATAGCCACACAAAACAACCGATTTGCAATTTAAAGGGTATTGCCCAAAAAGCAACAGGGGTTTTCTGATAACCTTCCACTGCGTAAACCTTAAAAACAGGATTTTATACAACACAAAAAAGCAGGCGTTGATAAATGACAGTCATTTATCAACGCCTGCTTTTTTATCTTCAAATTTTGTTTGTCGATCAAATTCTTCCGTCAGGGTCCATCTCTTACACAATGGACAATCAATCCCGATTAGAAAAATACTTCATAAACTGTACCCGTTCATAATAAGATTGATCGGGGACATTTTTAAAATTCAACAAACCTTTAAATTCATCGATAGTTTTGAATCCTTGTGCTTGCATCCATTCCTCGAGGATAGTAAGCATCTGCATGATGATACCGTTTCCGTGCTGGTATAAAACAGAGCAAAGCTCAACAGCCGAAGCCCCTGCCAATAATGCTTTTATTACAGATTCCGGTTCATGTATCCCGGTAGATGCCGCCAAAGGCAAATTGGGAACTTGTCCCGATACAATTCCGATCCACCGCATCGTATTGCTGAAATCGGACGAGCTGCTAAATACCGTTCCGGATGTAAATTGCATTTTATGTATATCGATATCGGGCTGATAAAAGCGATTGAACAACACCACACCGTCGACATTGTTTGCTTTAAGTTGATTGGCAATGGAAACAATGTTGCTGAACCGCTGTCCCATTTTTATAGTAACCGGAATCTTTACCGCTTTTTTAACCGCATTCAAAATATCGATGTGCAATTGCTCATACTCTCCGGGTTTTTCGTCTAAGGCTGTCGCAATCTTCAGGATATTGATTTCTATGGCATCGGCCCCGGCAGCTTCCATATCTTTGGCAAAAGATACCCAACTGCCTTTGTCATAACAATTAATGCTGGCAATTATGGGTATTGAGCATGAAGCTTTGGCTTCGCGTATCAAAGAGAGATACTCTTCTATGTTGTGCGACCGGACATAATTTTGCACATAATCATACGCTTCGGGATAATCGACCGAATGATATAATTCATGAGTTGTCTGATTCAGAATCTGCTCTTCAAAAAGGGATTTTAAAACGACTGCTCCGGCTCCGGCTTTTTCAAGATCCTTGATTTTCTCTATATTATTCGTTAATCCCGAACTTGCTACAATAAGCGGATTTCGCAATGCGAGTCCGGCATACATAGTTTGTAGTGTTTCCATAATGGTCAGTTTAGATTTTTAATAGACTCTTTCTCCGAAAATACGGCTTCCGATACGTACCAACGTACTTCCAGCCTCGATTGCCAACGGATAGTCATCGGACATTCCCAT
>CASFRL010000082.1 GCA_949297285.1 uncultured Bacteroidales bacterium | reverse complement strand
AACAACGATATTCATAAAATGCTTTACCGTTTTCGACAATTCCTGAATACGGTATTTTTCATATAAACGAACAAAGGATTAGGTACATAATACGGCAGACAACCGCCTGAGCGGTTTCAAATCCGGCCATAAGAAAATATCAATGCGTCTCCCGTACAATGAGTTCTTTCATTCCCGAAGTCATTTTGACTCCCGTATTGACAGAATCGACGGCATAAATAAGATAGGCATTCAATTTCAGCTTTTCGGCTAATTGCAGACTTTTGTCGACTCCCATAACCATAAATGCCGTAGCATAGGCATCGGCGGTCATACAATCGGGAGCTATCACCGTAGCACTGAGCAAAGAGTGTTGGACCGGATATCCGCTGACCGGATCTATCGTGTGGGCTATCCGCTTGCCGTTCTCATACCTGAAGTTACGATAATTGCCCGAAGTAGCCATTGCCCCGTCACAGATCGCCACAATCTCTTCTATTTCGCCCATTACGCTTTCGCTGTCTTCTTCGGGTTTATTGATTCCCACTTGCCAGCATTCGCCTTTGGGATTACGCCCCTTGCCGACCAACTCTCCGCCGATTTCGACCAAAAAATTCTCGATGCCTTTCGATGCTAAAAGCGCAGCGACAACATCGACGGCATATCCCTTGGCTATTGCCGAGAAATTAAGCGACATGCGCGGATCTTGCTTTTTGACCTTTCCGTTATCCAATGAGATTTTATCCATACCGACGAGTTGGAGCAGGCTGTCCACATCTTGCGTCGACAAGGAATATCCTTGCTTAAACCCGAATCCCCAGGCATTGATCAAAGGCGATACCGTCGGATCGAACGCTCCGCCGGTCTGTTTCCAGACGTCTTGCGAACGACGAAAGACATTGACAAACCACTCATTCAATACCACAGTCGTGTCGTTTTCATTTACCCGGGTAATAACCGATGTCTTGTTAAATGGAGAAAGCGTCGCATCGAAAAGGTGCAGTTCATCTTCTATTTCGGCCTGCAAATCAGACGCATATTGATAGGTAATATGATAAACCGTATTAAATACAATTCCTTCGTTCCGCTGGTAGGGGACCTTTTCTATCTCTTTCGTTTTACGAGATATGGTTATCACGGCAAAAACGAGAAGGAACACTATACAAGCAATTAATCCTCTTTTATTCTTCATTTGATATATTATTTTATTCCGGCAAACCCGGGAAGAGATACCTTTTATTGAAAAAACAGATGTTCTATTAATATTTTAACTCCGATCAAGATCAGAATAACACCCCCCAATATTTCCGCACCATGTTTCAGCCGTTTTCCCCAATATTTGCCTAAATAAAGGGCAAACATGGAACAGACGAACGTGACACCGATAATCATAAGCGTGGGGGCAAGCATGTGCATATTTAAAAATGCAAAGGATACGCCGACGGCCAAAGCATCGATACTCGTCGCGACAGACAATCCCAACAGTGTTTTTGTATTTGCGGGATTGAAACAACAAGGAGTCTCTTCATCTTTAGCGCGTCCTTCCCGTATCATATTTATGCCGAGTATCAGCAACACGCCGAATGCGATCCAGTGGTCATAGTCTTGTATATACTTTTGAAATTCACGCCCAATGCACCACCCCAACAGAGGCATGGCTCCTTGAAACAGGGCTAAAAACGAGGCTATTTTCAATGCCGAAGGCAATCGGAACGGTTTTAACACCACGCCGGAGGTTACCGACACGGCGAAACTGTCCATCGAAAGCCCGACTGCCAATATTAGTAATTCGAAAATACTCATCCGGTTATTTTTTGGTTAAACGCTCCCGGGCATATTGCATCACATTGGCGGGAGGTCGCTGATTTCTCAACTCCTCGGCCATGTAATCCATATAAGGCATTACATGTGTGTAATATTTTTGCAAACCGGCACAAAGATAGTTCAATCCCGGTTCTCCCGTTGCGGTTTTCGATATTCTGTTTTTGGGACATTCCCCATTGCATAACTTCAAGAAGCGACACTGACGGCACTGCCCGGGTAAAGTGTCACGTTTGGCATTGCCGAATGCCATCTGCTCGGGTGACAGCATCATGCTCACCAACGTGCTTGTCCTTATATTCCCCCGTTTATATTCGGGAAAGACAAAATGGTCGCAGGCATACACGTCGCCGTTATACTCCATAGCAGCTGCGTGTCCGCACGTCTTTCCATAAATGCAGACACCCGGGGGCTCTCCCACAACTCCCGCCAATGTGGCATCGAACATCTGCACGAAATAACGGCCTACGTCATTGCATACCCATTCGTCGAAGATATCGCAGTAGAATTGTCCGTAAGCCAACGGATCGACACACCACGGCGGCATCTCGGTGTCCGGGAAATCTCCGGGAGGAAGCAGTTCAAGCCCGTCCGGGCGGTCTCCCCAACGCTCTACGATAGGAGAAAACTGCATATACCGGCTGCCTATTTCTTTGAAGAAACGGTAGGTTTCGAGTGCATACCGGGCGTTATAATCATTGACGACCGACAAGGTATTGAATTCGACCTGATGTTTCTGCAACAATTCCACGCCTCTCATCACCCGGGCAAACGTACCCCGACCGCCTTTATCTTTGCGGTAACGGTCATGCACATGTTCCGGCCCGTCGAGCGAAATGCCGACAAGAAAATTATTGTCTTTAAAAAAACGGCACCATTCGTCGTTGAGCAGAATTCCGTTGGTCTGTATCGAATTGGCGACAGGACGTCCGCCGGCATACCGCTTTTGCAATGCGACGGCCTTTCGGAAAAAGTCGATGCCTCTCAGCAGGGTCTCCCCGCCATGCCAAGTAAACAACACTTCCGGCGTAGTTTGGCAATGGATATACTCCTCCGTGAATTTTTCGAGCATTTCATCGGTCATGCGGTTAGAGCGTTGTCCGCGGTAAAGCTCTTCTTTCTCGAGATAATAGCAATAGCTGCAATCGAGATTGCACATCGCTCCTACCGGTTTTGCCATGACGTATATCGGATAATCCAACGGATTATACGCAATTGTTTTTCCCATACGCGGTGTTGTTTTTGACTCGTCAAAGATAATGATTTGTTCCGAAATTAATCGAAAACCGTATCCAAAACAGAAATAATATTGCGGTGCTCTTTAATGCGAAAAATAATTGAAACGGTAACTGAATTGCAGCATAAAGTAACGGGGTAACGTGTTATAGGCGACGTCTTCGATGTAATTGGACCGAACAACCCGGGACACGGCAATTCTTTGATTCAACAGATCGAATCCCCTTAGGCTGATCGTCCCCTGTTTCTTTTTAAAAACAGACATATTGAGTTCTGCTTCGAGAAGATGTTGCGGCCGGTCGAACCCGTCGGTATATCCGGTTTTAAAGGCATAATCGTAATCGAGCGACAAAGAAATGTCTTTTGGAAAACGTATCTCTACATTTCCGCCGTTACTTATATCAAAGACATTGATATTCATATTTGACTGAAGTGAATATTTGGCGGTATTGTAGCGTACTCGGCTTTTAACCCCGACTTCCAGCCATTCGGACATATAGGTAAGGCGCAACCGTTCCTGCAACCGTATTTCGTCGCTGATGTTTTTTTCGCCCAATTGTTCTTTATCGGACAAAAAACCGATACGGCGATTATAATTCCCCGTTGCAGAAGAGCTGAACCGGAGATACGGATTCAACGGTAAGCTGTACAGAAAATTAAAATAACCGTCGCAAGCGCCATTCACATTGACCGGCATCGTTTTTTGTACGCCTTCTTCTATATACTCGGTGCGATTTGCAATGGCATTTTGCCTGAAGTTCATACTCATATCGAGGACGATCGTCCGCTGCGAAACTTTATTGTAATCGTTGTAGCGAAGCCTGAAACGGGTAGTAAAAGATTGTTTCAGATCGGGATTCCCGACTCTCAGGTTGTTTGGATTGGCATTATCGACAACCGGCTGCAACTGAGACGGCGACGGTTGCCGACTGCTACCCCGCACCTCGACCCTCAGAATGCGCTCTTTGTCGAACGGACAAACGAAATCGACATAGGGTGCGATATTAAAACTGTTGTTTGCAATCGTATAAAACAGGGTATCGGCTCTGAAACTGGAGCTTTTCATGTGGGTAGGCTCTAAAGTAGCGCCAATCCTCAAGTTTATCTTTTCCCAAAATTTCCGGATACCGGCCTCTATCCGATGAATATAAAAGATATTTTCCGAACGGTTGGTTTGATCGGGAGACAACTGATATTCTCCGGTCGCTTTATCCATATTTTCGGTACGCTTGTCTTCGACCGAATTGCTCTGTTGAAACTGATACGATAGATTGATATGCCATGTAGGCGATATCGGTTCGGTATAATATAACCGGATGCGATAATTGTCCCGACTTATGTCCCGGCTTATCAGTTGATAGGTAGGTACCGGAGCCTGCATTTCGGTGCCGTTTTTAAATTTCCACTTATCCGTACGGCTGTCAGAGTAAATATCGGTATTCGAACGGGTTCCCGAAAGATCGATCGAAAAGTTTCTTCCCCGTTTATCGAAGTTGTGCCCGTATGTGAGCGTCCCTTGCAAATAATAGTTTTTCTCTTTTGCCCAATAATCGACATACGAACTGTCGAGCAACATCGTATCGCCTCTCAAGGTTTTGTAATCGGCCCACTCTTTTCGGTTGCCATTGCCCCAAACAATATTCGGACGGAAAATCAGACGATTTTTTTTATCGATCTGATATTCCCATCTCCAATTTGTGCGGAATTGCGTAGAGCTGTTATTGTTCGATTGATTACGATGCAGCGTATTGAATCCGGAAGTCTGAAAATTCTCGCGATAGAGCGTGCGCGACTCATCTTGGTTAAAGTCGGCAATAAAAAGATTGCCATTCAGTTTCATCTTTCCGTCGAGATAACGGTCGGCATAATTAATACCGCCCATGTGCGTGCGCATGACTCCACGCCCGGTACGGGCTGCCCGAGAGGCCTGGGCGGCTACTTGAGACGGAATGCCTTTGAGCATATCCGAGAAGCCCATATTATTGGTGTTGTTCGATCCGCCGAGCACTGTCAACTGAGACTCTTTCGAAAATTTGTTGATCAAAGCATTCGCTTCATACTTTCCCGATGTACCCCCTCCGGCAAGAGCCGTCCCGAAGACACCTCGTTTTTTATCCTCCTTTACTTTCAGGTTGATCACATATTGCCGGTTTCCGTCATCGATACCGGTCAACTCTTCCATATCCGATTTTTTTTCTACGACCTGCAAACGTTCGATCATATCGACCGGGAGATTTTTGGTTGCGACTTTAGGATCATCGCCAAAGAACTCTTTACCGTCTACCATCACTTGGGTTATTTCCTGCCCGTTTATCAAGATTTTCCCCTCTTCATCGATTTCTACGCCCGGCAGTTTTTTGAGCAGATCTTCGACAACCGCGCTTTGTACGGTGCGGAACGCTTTCGGAGAATACTCCAATGTGTCGTTATTGACCATCACTCCCGGTTGTTTGCCGACAACGACAGCCTCTTTCAGTTGCGTATCGGCCGAAGACATTATCAAAGAATCCAAACTTATTCTGTCCGAAAGAGTTTTAATCTCCACATCTTTATAAATCGGGAGATAGCCCAAATAGGTGATATGGACAAGATATTTACCGACAACAAGTCCCGAAATCTTAAAAAGTCCCGCTTTATCGGAAGCCGTAGCTGCAACGAAAGCCGTATCGGGCAAACGGGAAATCCGCACGGTAGCCATCTCGATCGGGATCTTCGAGGTATCGAACAGGGCACCCCTGATTTCGGCATTTCTGGCAAATACCGAACATGTAGCGAACAAGAACAATAACAGCAGTCCATGTTCCACATGCTTATGGCGGAGTGTTCGTATCATGACAATTTGCTGTCGGTGTGTATGGTATTAAACTATCTTACAAAATCAAAAAGGTCTCATTCCTCCGGGAGGACGATGACCTCCCCGTTCTCTCATCATATCGGGAGGTGGCGGAGGTGCATCGGGATGGTCTCCCCGCTGTTGGCGTTTCCCCATCGTGTTGAACCGATAAGAAAAAGAGAACAGACAAAAACTTGACAATGTATTGTATTCGATATCTTGAATGTAGTTTCCGGTCGCACTTCTCGAGATATTGGAAACTTGCCTCAAAATATCATAGATCTTGAACATGAGCGTAGCCTGTTTTCCTCTTAAGAATTGCCACGACGCTTGTGCATTCCACATCCACTGATCGCGGTCATAGCCGGCAGCATATCCCGAACTTCCCGAATAGCGCAAATCTGTACCGATCGTTACATTACCCGGTATGTAAACGGCAAGATCCATTCCACCGCCAAAATTCATGGTCTCTTGCTTTTGCTGATTTTGGATCGTGTTTCCGGTAAGCGAATAAGAGTAGTTTCCGTTAATTCCTACATCAAACCAATCGGAATTATAATTCAGTCCTATATTTTCATTGAAATTCACTGTCTTCGAAACATTCCGTTCACTCTCTTTTCCTCCGGTATTGACAAAACCGATATTATTGTTGTACGAGGTATTTGTCATCGTATTGAAACGGAATTTTTTATTTCCAAACGGCATATTGTACATCACCATACCATTGATATTCCAAACTCCGTTTACATTGACAGGCATTGTCGTCTGCACTCCGGTATTGTTGTCGTATGTTGTCTGATTAACAATACTGTTCAGGGTAAAACTTCCGTTTATAAAAGTCATTAACCCGCGTTGTTTTTCGGGTTCGAAAGAGTTGTATCGCAACCTGAAATTATTGCTATATGACGGATTCAATGAAGGATTACCTCTGCTTATCCTCAACGGGTTTGTAATATTCTGTACCGGCTGCAACTGACTGACACTCGGCTGACGGGTTCGTCCCCGATATTCGAGATTCAAGTTTTTTTGCTTGTTGACACGGTATGTCGCATTGAACAACGGCGAATAGTTGAATACCATTCGTCCCGGAACATCCCGGGCATGATCCATCAGATTCTCAGATTCGGAACTGGACGGATTTATGTCGAACCCGACATTATAGTGGAATTTGGGGTAAACCCCTCTCAACCCGACACTGATGCGGTGCGATTGAAATACGTTTCGGAAACGATTGCTATACAACGAATCCAACTGCAAATTTCCCGATCCATCGTCCGGAATGTTATATGCCATTCGGTCGGCATTGGAATAATTATAGTTGTAGTTATAGGCAAATGTCAAAAAGTGGCTCTTGAATATCGGTTCGACGTAGGTCATTCTCACCCCGAAACTCCCTCCCCAGTTGTGGTTGTCGTCTTTTTGGTTTACGACACTGAGGCTATCGTTAAGATAGAACCGGTTACTGCTATAACTTACACCGTCCTCTTCGTTGCTATTGGAGCTAAAATTAAACGATACGGACATTTGGCGTCCTTGCTTGGAACGGAAACGACGGCTCAAACTCAAACGCCCCGAGAAGTTATAACCATGACCGTCGCTCGACGACAACATCTCTCCGCTGTTAATGCTGTCGCGCAGATTTTCTGCTTCGTCAAAATGACCGCCCAAAGTGGCAGACTCACTGTAATTGGACATTCTCGACTTATTGTAGCCGAAAGAGGGTCTGAACTCTATGGTCGTAAGCGTATCGATTTCCCAACGCAACCGGAAATTCATATTCAGGTTATGGCTTTTCGTACTGTAAGTTTTCTCTGAATTATCATAGGAAATGCTGTCTTTCAGGAAATTCTGTCGCTCGCTTTTTTGCCAGACATCGTTATTGGAATAGCCATAGCGAATATCTCCGCCAAAACGCAGTTGCTCGGTTTTCCCCATATTAAAATTGGCTCCTGTCGTGGTCGATGTCGTCGTTCCTCTTCCGCTACCGCCTCCAAAACGTCGCGAACTGCCCGAAAACATCGTTGCACCCATATCGCTGGCTCCAACATTTCCGGTATTGTTGGTTCCTCCCAATAACGAGACTTGTGTCTCATCTACCAAACGGTTTACCATGCCGTTGAACTCATACCGGCCTTCGGTACCGGCTCCCCCTATGGCATGTCCGAACCAGCCCTTCTTCATGCCTTTTTTTACAGTCAGGTTGATTATTGTCTCTTCTTCGCCATCATCGACCCCCGAAAAACGGGCTTCATCCGACTTGCGATCGATCACCTGCAATTTCTCAATAATATTGGCAGGAAGATTCTTGGATGCGACTTTAGGGTCATCCGAGAAAAACTCTTTTCCATCCAACAAGATCTTTGTAATTTCCTTTCCTTGAGCCTTTATCTTACCGTCTTTATCCACCTCGACTCCGGGCAGTTTTTTCAAAAGATCTTCGACAACCGCATTGGGCTGGGTCTTAAACGATCCGGCGTTATATTCTATGGTATCCTCTTTTGTGACAATATCCGGGACCTTCCCGATAACGACAGCCTCTTTCAATTCTATATCGGCAGGATTCATTACAATGGTTCCCAAAGCGACAATCGAATCTTGCCCAGAACACCTCACCGATTTTGAAATCGTTTCATATCCCAAATAAGAAAACACGACTTTATAGTTGCCCGGAGCTACCTTCGTTAACGAAAACCGTCCGTTCTCACCCGTGGTACCGCCTGCAACCATAGAGCTGTCTCTCTGTGCCAGAAGTTTGACGACAACGGCCAACATAGGCTGTCCAGACTCGTCTTTCACAAGCCCGTTAATCGATATTTTACCTGTTCGAGTATTTTGCGCAACCTTTTCAGAAGACTGAGATTGCTGAGCCATCACAGAAGCAATCATCAATAAACAGAGTAAAGCCGCAAGTAATCTTTTCCCCCTCATCATTTATTCATTCACGGAACACATTGCCACTATTTGGTGCAGAATTACATCTTTTTTTAACCTTAAAAACCTTCTAACCTCAACAAATCACGCCAAAAAGAATTAATTCCGAATCATTGGACAAAATTAATCTATAAAAGTTTAATGCGATTCTTAATATAAACTATATTTTAGTAAAAAACATCTTTATCTTGATAAATGCCCGAAAAATAAGGAGACCTTCGCCCACATGACTCCCGATTCTACACGATTAGAAAACCGAAGTGCAATATTCTTTCGGCAAACTTCATATCTTCTCGTTTCTTTGTTGTATCTTTACCGACGAATAATCAAACAAGGACTCACAATTCTATTTCGAAATTTTATGATAACAGATTTTATACAGATACTCCGGCGTTTTGTTCCGCCCTACAAGAAATATCTGTTCCTAAACATTTTCTTTAATATATTCTCTACGATTTTAAGTTTGTTCTCTTTTGCATTGATTATTCCAATCTTGGAGATATTGTTCAAAATGAAAGAGATTGCTTATCACTTTATCCCGTGGAATACTTCAGGGATGGAATTGAAAGATATCGCAATCAATAACTTCTACTGGTTTATTACCCAACAGATAACGACTCACAGCGAAGCATGGGCATTAATGATTCTCGGCATTTTCTTAATCATTATGACATTTGCCAAAACTTGCACCAGCTATTTGAGTTCGTATTTCATGATCCCGATCCGTTCGGGTGTCGTACGGGATATCCGGACATTTGTATTTAAAAAGGTCGTAAGCCTGCCTATCGGCTTTTTCACGACAGAACGCAAAGGCGACGTAATGTCGAGAATGACCGGAGACGTCGCAGAAATAGAAAACTCGATTATGGCCTCATTGGACATGATGTTTAAAAACCCGATCATGATCATCATCTATCTGGGGACCATGTTTGCCATAAGCTGGCAATTGACGATTTTCGTATTAATCCTACTCCCGGTAGCCGGATTTGTAATGGGGCAAATCGGGAAAAAACTGAAAAGGACATCCCTCGAGGCTCAACAACAATGGGGAGGCCTGATGTCTCAAATCGAGGAGACTCTCGGTGGGCTACGCATCATCAAGGCATTTAACGCAGAGCACAAGATTCTCGACAGGTTTATCAAATCGAACAATAAATTCTTTAAAATCACAAACCGCATCAGCCGCAGGCAGGCAATGGCTCACCCAATGAGCGAATTTTTAGGTACTTGCACGATAGCCATTGTCCTTTGGTATGGAGGATCATTGATCTTATCGGGTAACAATACGATAAGTGCGGCAGATTTTATCTATTACCTCGTTATATTTTACAGCATTATCAACCCGGCTAAAGATTTGTCGAAAGCCGCCTATTCCGTACAACGCGGACTTGCATCCATGCAACGAGTCGACAAAATACTATCGGCAGAGAATCCGATCAAGAGTCCGGCACATCCGGTAAAGATCGACTCACTCACCGACAAGATCGAGTATCGTAACATCTCGTTTAAATACAATACCGAATGGGTCATCAAAGATGTCAATCTGACCATAAAAAAAGGACAGACAGTCGCTCTTGTGGGACAATCGGGATCGGGGAAATCGACCATGGCCGATTTATTACCGCGTTTTTATGATGTGGAAAAAGGCGGGATATTTATCGACGGGGTTAACATCAAAGATATGTCGGTATTCAGCCTTCGCGAAATGATGGGAAATGTCAACCAAGAAGCGATACTGTTTAACGACTCATTCTATAACAACATCACTTTCGGCGTGGAACAGGCAACCAAAGAACAGGTAATAGAAGCAGCCAAAATAGCCAATGCCCACGATTTTATCATGGCTACCGAAGAACAATACGATACGAATATCGGAGACCGAGGATGCCGTCTCTCGGGAGGACAACGCCAACGGATCAGTATCGCACGGGCAATTCTTAAAAACCCTCCGATTCTGATTTTAGACGAAGCTACATCTGCACTCGATACCGAATCGGAACGATTGGTACAGGAAGCATTGGAAAACCTGATGAAAAACCGGACAACATTGGTCATTGCACACAGATTATCGACCATTAAAGATGCCGACCTGATATGTGTCATGCACGAAGGGAGAATTGTGGAATCGGGCCGACATGATGACCTGATCGCACTCAACCGTTATTATAAACGATTGGTCGATATGCAAAAATTCTAATAAAAACTGCGGCAAAAGTTATTGTTACAATAAAAATTTATACTTTTGCGACAAGAGTCTATGAAAAAGAGGTACAGATATATCGCATTTTTAATCGTAGCGATACTGGTAAGCAGTATGGCCGGGGTTACGAACATTGTTCTGAACTCAAAGATACAAGAAGCGATTGTCGTTTCTCAAGACACTCCGCAACACAACCCGCAGACGACAATAGACGCGTTGCCCCAACACACGCCCTATATTCTTACTTCACAAGAACATATCTTGTCGCTTTCGGCTCAATGCGGATCAAAAACCCAGACAACCTACCGCTCTGATGCGATACATCTGCAAACATATTTATACACAGCTTACAAAAAAAGGCAGCAAGAGAAAGCCCTCTATTTTTCTCTATTAAGGAGTGACGGGCACTACCTTTATGCTCTCTGCCAAATGCGTATTTAGCGTTTATCTTTATTTTCATATCCATGCAGCATAAATCATTCCCGACTTATGTATGCCCCCCTACGTTCGTAAAAGACAGAAGCTTTTTGCGATCTGTTTGATCACGGACAGAGATTTATAGCATCATGCTTTTCTCAAAATCAAGCTTCCTCCAATATCGACCATATTGACGGGAATCATAATAAAAATATTTATAAGATAAACTCTAAATTTATACATTACAATGGAAACAAAAGAATTTAACAATGACAATATAGTTTACAAAAAATCTCTTTCGATTGCAGGAATTATCTATTTGGTTATAGCCGCAGGCGTATTCTTCGGGAACAGCCTTATTATCGGCGAAAATACCTCTTTAAAAATGGCGTTGATCGTTTTAGGCTCTATCTTCTTAATCATAGGACTTGTCAAAGTTTTAGCCGGTAAAAAGATCATTACCTGCAAAGCTACCGGAAGTCTGATGAAAAAATACGATTTTTACTTCGACAACCATGAAATGAATAAACTGCAACAATCTTTAGGGAATAAACAGTTCGATGTATTGTCTAAACTAAAACGAGCTGAAGGGAATAAGGCCGGCGTTAAACTTAACCTATTTATTTCGGAAGACAAGACTTATGCTTCGGCACAGGTATTGCAATTTATTCCGTTCGATTACGAGCCGGTTGCTGCACCGATCAATTTTTATGACGAAGATGCCTCCGCTTTAAATCAAGCGATATCCGGAATAAAATAAGCACTGAATTCCGGCAAAAGGATTGTCTCTAAAATCGTGAGAATAAATCCTTTTACCTATAAATTGTAACAATGAATATCCCCTTTATCCTTACCCGATGTTTTTAGTCGGATCATGAATAAAGGGGATTTTTTTGAACTGTATCTTCTTACAGGCTTACGAAAAACAATCTGTCCTCGCCCATTAAAAAAGCGTATCCCGGGGACGAAACAAAACAAATAAGATCAAGCCTCGATCTGGTACTCTGTGTGCTGAATGGAATATTCTCCGGTAAGCGGCGACCGCATTTGCTCTTTCACCTCATCCGAAGAAAGTCCATGTCCGAATAAAAACATCAACTTTGTAACTGCCGCTTCGGTCGTCGAATCATACCCACTAATGATCCCCGCCTGAGCAAGTTTATTTCCAGAGCCATACAAACTCATTTGTACACTACCACTGGAGCATTGGGTCACATTCACGATCACGACTCCCCGAGAAACAGCTGTTTTCAACATGTCTAAAAACCACGGTTTCGAAGGGGCATTGCCAGTCCCGTAAGTTTCCAAAACAACGCCTTTCAAATGAGGGATATTCAATATGCACTCTACCGTCTGAGGCGTAATACCCGGAAATATTTTGAGGATCACGACATTAGGATCCATCAGATAATGCGGTTTTAATGGTTTGGGAACTCTTACCTTATTGATCAGATTATTGTCATAGCGAATGTGCATTCCGACCCTTGCCAATGCAGGATAATTCAAAGAACGGAATGCATTAAAATTTTCAGCACTGATCTTCGAGGTTCGATTTCCCCGCATCAAATGGTTCTGGAAAAAGATGCAAACTTCGGGAACGACAGGAAAGCCATTCTCCTTTGCCGCAGCAATTTCAATGGCTGTGATCAAGTTTTCTTTCCCATCTGTCCTCAACATTCCGATAGGCAACTGCGAACCGGTGAGGATAACCGGCTTTGCCAAATTCTCGAGCATAAAACTAAGGGCAGAAGCGGTATAGGCCATCGTATCGGTTCCATGAAGAATGACAAAACCATCGTATCGGTCATAATTATCGGCGACAATTTTTACTAAGCGCACCCACGAAGTCGGATCAATCTCGGACGAATCGATAGGCGGATCGAATTGGATCGAGGAAATCAAAAAGCCCAAACGTTTCAGTTCCGGCACATTATCCAATAAATGATCAAAATTAAACGGCATCAAGGCTCCGGTTTCGGGATCTTGTATCATACCGATCGTTCCGCCGGTATAAATGATCAATACAGAAGTTCTTTTTTCGGACATAATATTCCCAACTTATTTTTTGACAAAAATAACAAGTTCTCACATATAAAAAACAGGTTTCGAGATAATATGATCACTTTTAGAGCAGAAATAAAAACAAAATATCCCCATTTTTCGGGAATCACACATCCTCTCTGTCTTTTGATGTCGTTTACAAAACTTTTCTCAGGAATAAATTCAAAAAAGATCAAAATAGAATATTGAAAGAGTTTAAAAATTTCATAAAAAACACGACAGTATTAAAAAAAAAAACAGTATGTTTGCAGAATATTGATATATAATATCTTAGAATCACCAACTATCAAAAACAAGATTGCGCATGAATGCGAAAAATTTCACTACCGGAACAATACCAAAAGTTCTTTTATGCTTAAGTTTTTTAATTCCCGGGTATTCCTGTATTGACAAAAAATATGATCTTTCAAAAGACATTTCCACAACCATAGGAATCGGTGGAGAATTAAGTTTTCCATTAGGAGAAACCGAGACAAAATTGCTCAGTGACTTACTAAAACCTGAAGACATCGAAGACTTAACAACCAACGACGATTTATACGGCATACACAAAAATGAAAATGTAACGGCCGATATTCCGACATTCGATCCGGTCTCGATCAATGCCATAAATACCTCTTCCGACTTCGATATTTCATTCGAGAAATTATCGATAGACCCGATAACAATCGAAGAGACAGCACCTGACGTTTCATTAGAAAAGCAGTCAATCGACAAACCGGAGATCGACGAATCATTTAGCGGAACCGTCTCTGCAAACATGTCTATACCTATCATGACAAATATCCCGAACGGATCACTGACTCTTCCGGATATTCCTTTCAGCATCGATAACTCACAGACATCATTTGACATTGAAAACGGAAGTTGCCCGGTCGAAGTATCCAAGATCTCCAACATCAAGTTCTCGGAAGCATCGATACAAATAAAAATAGACCTGGACCCATTAAAAACGCAACTGAATCTCTCCTCTGCATCCATAACTTTTGATAACTTCAAGATAACATTTCCCAACACATTTGTTATATCAAGGCAATCGAAAGGACAGATTTTAGGCGGTCACATCTTAGATGTGAGCAATGTTCCGTTTACCTTAACCGACAATACGATAACCTTTTACTTAGACAGTTATAACAAGGAAATAGAGATAAATAACGGAACTTTTTCCGGTTTTCAAGAGACAATCACCTATACAAACGCCGGAGCTATCAAGATTTCGGGGACCACAAACGGCATCGCTGCGACAACCCTGCAAACCGAAATACCCATAACTCTCAGCAGTGAAAAGCTAACGATATCGGATATGGACCTCACTATCTCAAATAAAGAAATTGATATAGAGCAAACACTTTTCGATACGGACATCAATGTTACCGGCATAAACAAAGACGTAAAAAAGATAAACCATATATATTTCGACGACAATTCGATACTGACCCTACAAGCCGATCCGATTATGATTGCCGGATTGGATATTACCGGAGATAATATATCGATCAATTTAAGTGATCCGAACACGCCATTGGAGTTTGACAAAACAAACAACACTTGGAATGGAGACAACCTTATTATCACTGCCGAAGAATTAAAATCAGGCTTCACAAAACAGATCAGACTGAAATCGATAGATCTTTCTCAGAAAACGCTGACAACAGAAGCTGACGGTACGAAATCTTTATCTTTCACTCCGCAGTTCAAGATCGAGGCATTCACGGCACAAGTCAATGGAAACACGACATACAAAAAAATTGAAGAATTCAACAACAATTCTGAAATTAACTTCAGAATCAAAAAGAGCACTCTATACATTTCAGATGCCGACATCGATACCGAATCATTTACGGCAGATCTTGGCAACAATGTCGCTGCCATAAAGATCGACGAAACGGATGTTCCCAAAGAAGTAAAAGCTTTGAAATGGGTACAACTAAAAAATAACGCAGCAATCAATCTGCAAGCCAACATCAATATTCCAGACGGTGCCGGAGATTTACAGTTCGACGAGCTGGTAATCGACTTCCCGAAATACATCGTTTTCGATGAGAACTCAGGGGTTGTACCTTATACCGATGCAGAAACCAATAAAACGATGAACCGACTGGTACTGAAAAACCAAAAATTCAATAAGACTTCGGCAACAGAACGGACTTGGAAATATGAAAACAAACTGCATATCGTAAAACTGGACTTTACTCATCCGGATTATGATAACATCCTGACCGAAAATCATAAACTGATATTACCGGAGGAAAATGCTGTTATCTCCGGACGTGCATCAGTATCTTCAGGAAATATCAATCTAAATGATTTGCAAAACTTAAATGTCGAGACTTCGGTCAATGTCGGGAAAATGGAAATCCAGATGGTAGCCGGAGAGATAAGCGAGGATGTAATTTCTGAAAATCCCCATACATCGATAAATTTAGGAGACCTTTCAGATTATCTGCAAGAGGGATCGGCATTGTATCTTCCGAATGCCAGCTTCCAATTAAGCGCAACAAATCCTATTGGAGTACCGATCGATGTCGATCTGATTTTCACGCCTTATAAAAACGGGAAACCGTTAGTTTCAGGAGGTCTGAAACCGGATAAGACCATGTCTATCCAAAAATATGACGATTTGAATCCCTCGGCGGGAGAAACGGCAAAGACTTCAAAATTCTTGTTGGCAACACCAGAATTTATCGCTAAAGGTATTCCCGAAGGGTTCGAAGCGATCCCATTCAGCCAATTGCAAAATGTAATCAAGGATATTCCGGACAGTATCGTAATCGATGCCATACCGACTCCTAAAGCCGTAGAAGGCGACGATTGGCATACCGTAAATCTTCTTAAGGGCGGATCTCAAATACAAATAAGCTGTAAAGCTGATGTGCCTTTTGTACTTGGCAAAGATGTCAATATCGTATATAAAGATACGATCGAAAATATTCAAAGTGATACCGATGATATTTTCGAGAAGGCAACCGTAAACGAGATTACCGTAAAAACGACCGTATACAACGGAATACCATTAGAACTATTCTTGAAAGTTACTCCTTTATCGACCGGATGCGAAAATATTATCGATCCGAACGACTTATCTTTCACTTTCGATAATGGAAACGGAGAGGGTCATATCGCTGCCGGCACATACAATAGCGGAACCGGATCGACCGATATTTCGGAAACGACTCTATTAATCAAGATCAGAGAACGAGAAGGTTCGGGAGCACTGAGACGCTTAGACGGTCTGGAACTGTCGATTAACGGTGGATTGGGACAAAATGAGGGAACGGTAGGCGGTGTACCTTTAAAACCGAGCCAATCTATTAAAGCCTCTTTGTCTCTATCGATAAAAGGTATCCAAGCGAATATTGAAGACTTTTAAACCCAATGTCGAACTCCTTACAACCATATAAAATGAAAAAGAAAATCATCATATTTATCTTATGTCTGATCTCCGCAGGAGTATCGGCCCAAACTCTTTATTCATCGTATTTCTTGGAACGGATGCCTTATCGTCACAGGTTGAATCCGGCCCTGATCAACGATTACGGATATTTTTCTATTCCCATATTGGGAAATCTCGATATTCAGATAAACGGAAATATGGCATTGTCTCATTTCCTGTATCCTTCGGGCAACGAATTATTAACCGGGTTGCATCCGAGCATCCCCTCGAAAGAATTCATAGGCTCACTCAAAAACGTCAATAACATGAGTGAAAGTATAGACCTGACGATTTTATCTTTAGGCTTTTTCGGATTCAACGGATTCAACACATTGGATATCTCTTTTAAAAACAATTTAGATTTCTTTTTGCCCAAAGACTTATTTGCATTTTTGAAAGACGGCCAAGATAAAGAGGTTACCCAATACGATATAAAAGATTTGCGGATAAAAAGCAATAATTACATCGAATTGGCATTAGGTCATGCTCATCGCATAACCGACCAATTGACAGTAGGTGCAAAAGTGAAAGCATTGGTGGGACTGGCTAATATCGATGCAAGGATAGACCGTATGACCGTAACCTTATCGGACGAACAATGGATGATACAAAGCAAAGGAATTGCCGATTTGTCTCTTGCCGGAGCTAATTTGGAAACCAACAGCGATGGAGAAATCAATGGCTTCGACTTTAATTCGAGTGAAATAGGCATTGCCGGTATGGGTGGAGCCATCGATCTCGGAGCTACCTACAAAATATTCGACAACCTTACTGTGTCTATGGCATTAACGGATATCGGATTTATTCATTGGAATAAGAACAAAAGAGGAGAAACCCCCGACGGAGAATTTGTATTCAACGGATTCGAACATATAGGGGCTGAAGATGACGATAGCGGCAATAACTCTTTCGATGATGAAACAGACAAAATCACCGATGATCTCGAAGCCTTGTTCAAGTTTAGGGAGAGCTCTATCTCGTCCAGAAACACTTGGTTAAAAACGACAATGAATATCGGCGCCGAATATGGATTGCTAAACAACAAGATATCGTTCGGGTTATTGTCATCGACCCGCTTCAGCACACCCAAAACGTGGACGAAGTTGATGGCAACCGCAAACCTGCGTCCGGCAAAATTCTTTATGGCAGCGATCAATGGTTCGGTTTCAAATACCGGTTCTTCTTGGGGAGCTGTAATAAACTTATGTCCTAAAGGCTTTAATATTTTCATAGGTGCCGACTGCATCGCATCGAGATATACTCCGCAATATATACCGGTAAATTCTACGAACATGAGCTTTAGTTTCGGTATAAATATCCCATTAGGAAGTGACCCGTTATTGAAAAACAAAAGGGTTTACAATCCTGTACCGGCATGTAAATAATACGAAATCAGTCATAACAACATACAACAAGGGCAGACTTTTGAGTCTGCCCTTGTTGTATGTATGAGATAATTTATTTTTTACCTTAACGAAGAATCAGCACATCTCCCTCAGAAGGGACATAGTCACCATCTTTTCCGTTCATCTTATACAGGTATTTCATACGAATACCGTAAATCTGGGAAATATCATGCATAGACTGCCCGGCAGAAACGACATGTTTTGTATATGCCTTATCGGCTTTTCGATTTTTCTTTTCAAGGTAGATAACCATTCCGGGATCTAACGGATAATCTTTGGGAATTTCGTTATAGCGGCACAATTTTCTGACACTTATGCCAAACTCATTCCCTATATTCTTAAGATTGTCTCCCGGTCGCACTTCGATATAATAGAGCCCTGAAGAGCGATATACCTGATGCGGAATATAGCCTTTTGGCAATTTGGGTATTTCCTGAGACGAACGCCCCTTGCGGTCATACTGATATAACTCATACAATTCTATAATCTGTATCAATTTACTTGCATACGCTTTGTCTGTGGCATATCCACAACGTTGCAAGCCTCTTGCCCAACCCTTATAATCGGTACTCTTCAACTCAAACAGTTGGGCATAACGCATATTACGTGTCAAAAATAAAGAGTGGTCTTCGTACGACTCTTGCGGATGCCGGTATTTACGGAAACACTCCCCCTTGGCATCATCATCGTGATAAACACGGGCACCCGTCCATTTATTGTGACATTTTATACCGAAATGGTTGTTCGACTTGCGCGCCAACGTACCCATTCCCGCTCCGGATTCCAATAAACCCTGTGCCAATGTAATACTTGCCGGTATTTTATATTTCTTTTGGTGACTGATTGCCAAATCTTTATATGTATCTATATATTTCATATAAAGGCGATTTTTATTCTGAGCATTCAGAACCTCCACAAAAGATAGAGAAACGGCAACCAGCAAAAACAGAATCGATCTTTTAAAATTCATACTCAACATCCTTATTATAACCTTGAAAAAAGAACGCAAAACGCGCGCGAATATTTCAAAACTTTTTTATATTTGTATTATTACCTAATTATTTAAATACCTTAAGAGACAAACGTTCTATTTCGAATGACCTTAACGCTATAAAATTAAACCTATTATGAGAAAATTGAATCTCGATGCAAAGATAACAGTTTGTTCGTACGAAGAATTGAGCCCCGAAGAAAAAATTCTGATCGACCGGGCAAAAGAATCGAGCAGCCACGCTTATGCTCCTTATTCGGGCTTTCAAGTGGGAGCCGCAGCTTTATTGGAAAACGGAGAAATAATACAAGGGAATAATCAGGAAAATGCGGCATATCCGTCGGGGCTATGCGCCGAACGGGTTACTCTGTTTTTTGCGAATGCCAACTATCCGGACATCCCGGTGAAAATGTTGGCACTGGCAGCCCAAACCGGAGGGGATTACACAGACGGTCAGGTCGCTCCATGCGGAGCATGCCGGCAAGTGATTCTGGAAACGGAAAACCGTTTTAACCATCCTATACGGATACTTATGTACGGTAAAGAAGATATTTACATCGTCGATTCCATAAAAAGCCTGTTGCCTCTGCATTTTGACAAATCGAGTATGCAACAATAAAAGAGGAATCTCATTTTTTAAATTTCTACAACACCGTAAACCGGTTATTTTTTATTACTTTTGTAAACATCGAATTATATGACAGATTGCCCAATAAATGGATAATTATATTGTTTCGGCCCGAAAATACCGGCCTTCCACGTTCCTTTCAGTCATCGGACAAAAATCGTTGACCCAAACCCTCAAGAATGCCATCCGTTCAGGGAAATTAGCTCATGCCTATCTCTTTTGCGGCCCGCGCGGAGTAGGGAAAACGACATGCGCCAGAATCTTTGCAAAAACAATCAACTGTCTGCATCCGACCCCCGAAGGAGAAGCTTGTAATGAATGCGAGTCTTGTTTGGCTTTTAACGAACAACGATCGTATAACATTCTCGAATTGGACGCAGCCTCGAACAATTCGGTGGACGATATCCGGCAACTGACCGAACAAGTGCGCATACCTCCCCAGATAGGCAAATACAAGGTATTTATCATCGACGAGGTACATATGCTTTCGTCTTCGGCATTCAACGCATTTCTTAAAACATTGGAGGAACCCCCCCATCATGCATTATTTATTTTAGCGACTACCGAGAAGCATAAAATTCTGCCGACCATATTATCGCGATGCCAGATTTACGATTTTCAAAGAATCACCTTATCGGACATCGTAGAACATCTGCAATATGTTGCTTCGCAAGAAGGGGTTACGGCCGAAACGGAGGCATTGAACATCATTGCCCAAAAGGCCGACGGCGGAATGCGTGATGCGCTATCCATATTCGACCAGATCGTCAGTTTCTCTAACGGGAACATAACCTATCAGTCGGTAATCGAGAACCTGAATGTTCTCGATTATGAGTATTATTTCAACCTGACGGACTCATTTCTGCGCAATGCCGTTCCCGAAGCCTTACTTCTCTTCGACCGCATACTGAAAAAAGGATTTGAGGCCCAACATTTCATCAGCGGACTCAGCAACCACTTCAGGGACTTATTGGTGTGCAAAGATCCCATAACCCTGCCTCTGCTCGAAGTAGGGCCTTCGGTAGCACAACGTTATGCCACACAAGCGGCTCAATGCAGCAACCAATTTCTATACAAAGCAATCGAATTGAGTAACCAATGCGATTTAAACTACCGGAACAGCAACAATAAAAAACTTCTGGTCGAACTGACTTTGATACAATTGTGCACACTGACCGCCGAAAAAAATTCTCAGCCGGAACAGCAACCGGTACTGCCTAAGGCATCGTCTACGGTGACGCCTTCTGCTTCACAAAACAACAAGGCGCCACAAACAGCGGCAACTCCGCCAAAGGTCAGCCCAAAACCGGAAAATGCTCCTGCACCGCAAACAAATCCGGATAGCACGACCCGGCCGATAAGCCCGGTACAACCGGTAACACACAACTCTTTATCCGACAAATTGCCGGATAGCTCAAATAATGTATCAAAGCCTAAGCCCCGAACAGTTCCGATACCCTCAATATCGATACGGAAAACGGCTATCGAGAAAAAAGAGGAAGCTCAGGCTCCCCAAGAAAATATCGACCTGAATAATCCTTTCGGGGAAGGGGATTTACAAAAGGCCTGGCTCCAGTTTACCAATACGATTCCTACGGAAACGGTTCTGGTAAATACGATGCGTACTTGTATCCCCAAGATGTTGAATGCGACCGATTTTGAGGTAATTGTCGATAATAAAGAACAATTGAACCGGTTGAACGAGAAAGGTACCGATTTGATGCAGTTCTTAAAAAGGGAGTTGAAGAATACCCGCATTTCGATGTTCCCCCGGGAAAGGGAAAAACAAGAAAAGCACAAAGCGTTCAGCCAACGGGAACAGTTTGACGTGATGGTGCAGAAGAACCCCAATATCATGCATTTGAAAGACAAGTTCGGACTCGAATTGGCGTAATTCCTCGGATATTTTGCTGCACCCGAAAGGCTTTCGGGGCATGCTTACTCTTCCGGAGCCATATATTGATAGGCTCCCACATCGGGATTTATACCTTCGGGACGCTGATTTCCGAGAAGATCGGTACGTGTATTCTCATCGATAAACTCCGGATTTCCGGCTCGATAAGCGGCGGATAAGTCGGATGCCAGTCTGAAATCATAGAGATAATTGTCGCCCGTTGCCACAAACATCGGATCGGCATTCCATATACAACGAATAAAGTTCTCATCATCCGACCCGTTTACTTTAAAGAGACAATTATTAAAAACGATTTGTGTCCCCTGCAGATCTAAAGGCTGCATCAACGTATTGTTTCCTATCACAATGCAATTGGCAAACCGGGCCTTCAACGGCGTTTTCTCTTCAGTAGAGGTATATCCATCAAATACCAATAGGGGCGATTTGATTACATCCATCAACTGAAAATAATTGGCAAACGTACAATGGACAAAGTCTGCGTCTCCGCCCGCCAAACTCATCAATGCACCACTGGCATTGGAAAATTGACAATTCCATGCCACAATCTTACTCTCTGCCGATGAGACGAGGTTATTGCTGGAGTTATGAATTACCGAATTGCTGAATGTGATCTTCGTTCTTGCCACATCTGACGAATCGATAACGATTCCGGTAGCAGTTCCTCTCATAGATACATGATCGAAAAGGTTGTCGTAGCTGTCTTTATGGATGTGTATTCCGCCCCATTGCCCGGGCAAATAATCGTATGGAAGATCGGCAAACATGCGGTCGAGACGATCTCCCCGGAAAGTTACAGGACGTAAGACTGTGCCACGGGCATCTATTTTTCCTTTGACCTCGAGCATCGCCTTGCTGTGGAAATAGAGCGTAGCCCCCTCTGATAATCTCAATATCGAAGCAGGCGGAACAACAAGACTGTCATAAATCAAATAGGGCTTTTCGCCCGAAAATAGAGTTTCTCCGTCGGGTAACACTTCGCCGCGCAAAAGATTAACATCCTGACCGTATGCCTCTAATTTGACATACTGCCGTATACCGTTTGTCATAAACACGATCGAGTCTTTTATCAACAAAGGAGAATTTTGGTTGGTCGGATCGACATTTGCTTCGACAAAAACAAACAAACTGTCTTTCCCCCGTATCTCCAAATCCCGTATCGAAGGGCCTTTCGAGCCATCGACATTGATAAAAAAGCCGGAATTCGCTGCATCGGCAAGGGTTACCGACTCGATCTTCAACGACTTTTTCGCAGGATTATAAACCTTAAAAGAGAGTGTCGCCGTACCGCGTTGCGTAAAGATCGTATCGAACTTTACAATATCCGTAGAGAATAGCAACCGATCATTCGGATCGGTCGAGAAACTTTCGTCGAAACATCCCGATAAAACGGATGAAAAGACAAACAACACAAAAACTATATGAAAAATATTTTTCTTCATCGTTTATATTAACGGAAAAACTCGGTTGTTATTGCCAAATATCGAATCAAGGGAATCAATATTTTGCCAACAAAGGTAATGAAATTGATAAAATCTTTTTTGTTTTCAAAGAAAATGAGAAAGTTAATGTACATTTGTGAAAAGAATTTACGATTAGCGCAATGAAATATTATCTGATAGCCGGTGAAGCGTCCGGAGATTTGCATGCTTCGAAACTGATGCATGCTCTTAAGAAAGAAGATCCGCAAGCCCAATTCCGTTTTTTCGGAGGAGATCTGATGCAAGCCGAAGGCGGAACGTTGGTCAGACACTATCGGGAGATGGCCTATATGGGATTTATCCCCGTGTTGCTGAATATAGACAAGGTCTTGCACAATATTCGTTTATGCCGTACGGATATAGAGGCGTTTCATCCGGATGTGCTGATTCTGATCGATTACCCGGGATTCAATCTGAAGATGGCGAAATTTGCCAAAACCCGACTTCATATTCCCGTTCACTACTATATTTCGCCCAAGATATGGGCATGGAAAGAGTATCGCATCCATGACATAAAAAAATATGTCGATCGAATGTACTCGATACTGCCGTTCGAAATCCCGTTTTATCAAAAACATCAATACCGGATCGACTATGTGGGAAACCCTACTGTCGATGAAATGGCGGTAAGGCCGTATGCCGACGAGACGTTCGAATCTTTTATTGCAGAAAACCGACTTGAACAGAAACCGATCATCGCTTTGCTGGCCGGTAGTCGGAAGGCTGAAATTACAGCCAATCTCCCTACCATGATAGAGGCAGTGTCTGCATTCCCGGATTATCAGGCGGTCATTGCCGGCGCTCCGGGTATCTCACCCGATTTCTACGAGACTTTTATTCCCGGGAAAGGGGTTTCTATCGTTTTCGGAAAGACCTACCGGTTGTTGCAGCAATCTTCGGCAGCGTTGGTCACCTCAGGAACGGCGACTCTTGAAACGGCCATCCTGAATGTACCTCAAGTGGTATGCTACAAAATGAGTGGGGGGAAAATCGCCTATAATCTTTTCAAGCATATATTGAATGTAAAATTCGTATCGTTGGTAAATCTGATCGCCGACCGTGAAGTCGTAAAAGAGCTATTGGTACACCTGTTCACGACCGAAAATGTAATTGCCGAACTGGACAGAATCTTAAATGATAAAACGGTCAGGAAAGAGATGTTACAAGGGTATGCCGACATCGCCTCCCGATTGGGAAAACCGGGGGCTTCGGAAAATACGGCAAAAAAAATCGTTGCGGCTATCAAAAACGGTTGAGTGCCGTCTTCAAGGCATCGAATGAGGTAAACAAGATATCTTTCCCCTCATGTTTCAACCATATCTCTACGGGAGAGATAAAAAGGAGTGAAATGTCGGTATGGGCCGTACCGGCCGGCAAACAGGCATATCCGGCTCTCATTAAACAGTTGCGCACCCAGAACGCCATGTCGTCGGGTACCGAAACCGATGCTTTTTTACGCAATTCATATTGCGGAGAGAAATTCCCGGTAGGGACATCGAAATGTGCCGAGCTATGAGAAAAGAGTTTGCCGACCGCCCCGGAAAACACCAAGTCTTCGGTAACTCCGCTTTGCAAGCCATCGGTGCGCGACAAAAGCCATAGGCGATCGCTCAACAACAAAGCCTGTTCCATATCATGGGTTGAGAACAAAATCGTTTTTTTCTCGACAGTAGCAAGTTCACGCAACAGAGACATTATTTCTATGCGACTCGGAACATCCAGAAAAGCGGTAGGTTCATCCAATAAAACGACCGGACACTCCTGTGCCAGAGCCTTGGCAATCATCACCTTCTGACGTTCGCCATCGGAAAGCTCCGAAAAATAATCGAAAGCTTTATAGCGAATCCCCACACGATCGAGAGAGTAATCGA
>CASFRL010000081.1 GCA_949297285.1 uncultured Bacteroidales bacterium | reverse complement strand
GTAAATGACGTACCACTCATCCTTCCCCGGAATTTGGATTACCGAATGATGCCCGGCTCCGGTTGCTACATGTTCATCTTGCTGCAATATTTTTCTGATGCGCTTAAACGGCCCGAATGGAGAATCAGAGATTGCATAAGCCACACTATAATCAGAGCTGCCCCAAGTACCCTCAGACCACATAAAATAATATTTTCCATTTCGTTTCAACATAAAAGGTCCTTCCACATAGTTTTCAGGGGTGATCGACTTGTAGAGAGTTCTGTCCTCAAAAGGAACAATACTCAACAGATCATTGCTCAATTTTACCATATTGCAATGGTGACAACCTCCGTAACACATAGAATAAGATCCGTCATCATCGCGGAAAACAAACTGATCGATAGGTTGAGCTCCATTTACGATTTTATCGATAAGAGGTTTTCCCAAAGCATCTTTAAAAGGGCCTTCCGGACGATCCGATACGGCAACACCGATACCTCCGTATTGGTCATTATTTTGGATATCATTAGCTCCAAAAAACAGATAATATTTGCCATTCGCAGAAATTACCGACGGTGCCCACAGGACAAATTCGAGCCATTTAATATTGTCAATCGAAAGCACTTTCGGATGTTTAGTCCAATGGACAAGATCCTTAGAAGAAAAAGCATCAATATACGTCTGTATATTGTATATCTGATGTACCGCTCGTGTTTTTTCCAGTATCCGGATCTTTCCCGTCTGCAGTCACCAATCCAGATAATGTGGGATATATCCAATACTCATCGCCATACATAATGGCCTCTGGGTCAGCATACCATCCGGGTAAAATAGGATTTCCACTCATATTTTTCTTTTTTTGAGAAAAAACCGATGTCAATGTACACCCAAAAAGTAACAGAAAAAAAATTTTTTTCACGATCATATAAACATCAATAAAAATAAAAACGCCCATTACGGGCGTTTTTCACAATTCAATAACTCTTTTTATTTTACAGAGATTTTATAAGTAGCAACATTACCTTTCGTATCTGTAACTTTTACCAGATAGATACCTTTTTCCATAGATAATGTATTCAATCCGGCAGCCACCTCGGTCTGGGCAACACATTGTCCGGCAAAATTATAAACGTCAACTGTCAGTGATTCTGCAGAGTCGATGCAAACAGCATTTGCAGTACCCCAAACTTTCACACCATCAACCACATTTTCTTCGATAGCAGTTACATTCTCATCGGTATCCAAATACACGCCGTGTATATTTGCACCGGCATCGGTATTAAATACCATATACAAATCATGTATGCCCTCTACCTTAGAGGTCATTGCACCAGCTGTTTTTTTCGGGTTATTCCATCCGCTTGTCCCCTGAGCTTGTACCGTAGCCAATTTCGTATCATTTTCCAATACCGAAAGGTCACTGTAATCATCATGAGCCAAATCAATATAGAAGTCGAACGTACTGTTTCCCAAAGATGCCTGATCTGAAGAGTGATCTACCAAAATACGAGTAAATTGTCCGTCTTGGAAATCAATTTCACCCAAACAAATAGTCGTTCCCGTCTTTGTATTTCCCAAACATTTGTTCACAATATCAAAACGGGCATCATTTATAATTTCCACACCGCTCTCTTCTGTCATCTTAATCACAAGATCTTGAGCTGAAGCCGTTGTCAACAAGCCGGCAAAAAGCCCTAAAAAAGTAATTGTTCTCGCTTTCATAACGTACAAATTAAAAGTTAATTAATCTAATTTATCTAATTCCGGGAATTACATTCGATCGGTAATTCCCGGAGGTTGTCATTTCTTTATTACACGGCCATAAGCATGTGTCGATTCACCATTCAATCGCCAGACATAGATCCCTGAGGTCAATTCTTTCCCCGAGATACACAATTCACGATTTCCTTCGTCAACAGAGATGATATTTTTATATACACAACGCCCGGTAAGGTCAAACACCGAAATTTCTATGTCTTGAGGTTGATTTACAGAAATAGGGATATATAATTCATCGACAAAAGGATTCGGGTATGCAACGCCAACCGAATATTCCGGTACAATCGTCTGATCGATGCCGGTATAATCGGCAACTTCTTCTATGCGGAATTTCTGATTATCACCACCTGTCGGTTCACCGATCGACAATTCGGCACCTTCATCCATCGAGTTATCCGAAATGCCGAGATTTTTCAATGAACCTTTTTGCATGATAGTAAAACTATTATCACCTTGATAATATAAATTCCATTTCCCGTTATTCACCGTACAGTCGAAAGGGAATTGTCCGATCATATCGGTACCTCTCAAAACAATACTCAACCCGGAAGCAACGTTCTGAAGGCTGTAACAAGCATCTCCGGCAACATTCAATTTCCAGATTTCCGTATCGTCCCCGGTATAATCTTTCTGAATTATTTTTGTGCCGTTTGTCGTATTATTGGTTTTCAAGGCCAATGCCTTACCACTGTGCACGGCAACGATCTTATAACCTTTTTCTTTTTCGATTACAGGGATGCTTTCGGTATCTTCTTCAAAATCATAATAATCGAGATTCATCCCTCCATTGGTGATCTGTACCCATAAATTGTGAGTTCCTTCCGGTATTGCGATTCGAACCATATGATCGGCATAATCACCGACTCCGGATGTCGATTTCAACTCTATCGTAGAGAGAACCTCATCATCCAACATGACACAAATGCCTTTATTTTGTCCCGAAGGGGTAGAATAACGTACGGTCAATTTATAGGTAGCTGTTTTATCAACATTTACGGTATAATTCAGCCATTCACCGGTCGAAGTCCAACCGACATGATAACCCGAACCGCCAACTCCAACTCCGACATAATCGCCCTCTTCATTCCGATATGCGCCACCTTCATTCGACCTTGCCATATCATAATAGCCGGCACCCTGGCCACCCAGATCAAAATCTTCAGCTTCTATACGCCCGGGAATGGAAAGGTCTTTATACGGTTTTTGCTGTTCTGTAAAATATTTT
>CASFRL010000080.1 GCA_949297285.1 uncultured Bacteroidales bacterium | reverse complement strand
GGATCATGATATACTCGCTCCCGGATTTTTGCCTTATGCCATTAGAGCGTCTGTGTATTTGATTTTACAAGATAAAGCTCGCCAACAGAAAAAAATATCCGTCTGCTTTATTTCACAAACGGATATTTCTTGATGAGAATTATGCGATCAAAGTAAAAGGCCGTCTATTTTCAAGGCGGCCTTTTACTTTTTTATAGAGAAAATTTATTGTATTCCTTGAGTTGTTACCTCTTTGTTTATTTTCTTTACTAACCCTTGCAGTACGCTTCCCGGACCTACTTCTGTAAAATCGGTAGCTCCATCGGCAATCATATTGATAACTGTTTGAGTCCAACGTACAGGAGCCGTTAATTGAGCGATCAGGTTTTCTTTTATTGTGTCCGGATTGGTTTCTGCTTTTGCATTTACATTTTGGTAAACCGGACATTTCGGTGCAAAAAATTGAGTCTTGTGAATAGCTTCGGCCAATTCTGCACGGGCAGGTTCCATGATCGGAGAATGGAATGCTCCTCCAACTTTCAGTTTCAATGCGCGTTTTGCTCCTGCAGCCAGCATTTTTTCACAGGCTGCATCTATTCCGGCTTCATCTCCGGATATAACGATTTGTCCCGGACAGTTATAGTTGGCAGGAACTACGACACCTTCTGTTACAGATGCACAGATTTCTTCTACTTTTTCGTCTGGCAAGGCCAATACGGCAGCCATGGTAGAAGGAGTTTTTTCACAAGCTTTTTGCATAGCTTGGGCACGGGCAGAAACGAGGCGGACTCCATCTTCGAAAGATAAAGCTCCGGCAGATACTAAAGCTGAAAATTCTCCAAGAGAATGTCCGGCTACCATATCAGGACAAAAATCTGCGCCCATTGTTTTGGCAAGAATTACCGAATGCAAAAAAATGGCAGGTTGTGTAACTTTTGTTTGACGAAGATCTTCATCGGTTCCGTTAAACATTAAATCCGTAATTCGGAATTCTAAAATTTCATTAGCTTTTTCAAACAGGACTTTAGCTTCAGAATTTGTTTCATAAAGCTCTTTCCCCATTCCTACGAATTGGGCACCTTGTCCCGGAAATACAAATGCTTTCATGCTGTTTTTATTTTCTGATAGTTGTTAATCTAAAAAACAGGTGCAAAAGTAATAATTTTTTTTAATCCTATTTTGTTATATAATAAATATATTTCATACATTTGTCTCTAACAGAAATTAAATAGTAAAATAATTAGATATGGATACGCTTTTATTTTTAAACTTAGGTGCCGGAGAGATTATTCTTATTGCTTTGGTTGTTTTGTTATTGTTTGGTGGAAAGAAGATCCCTGAATTGATGAAAGGATTGGGTAAAGGAGTAAGAAATTTTAAAGATGGATTGAAAGAAGTCGAAGATCAGATCAATTCCGATCCGGATGCACCAGATAAGAAATAACTAATAGGATTGAAAAAAGTATTTGTTTTAAGGGGAAAAGGTCGAGTATAAATGAGTAGAAGATCTGTTCCTTTTTTTAGGAGTTAATATTTTTCTCTGTTTACACAAAGGGTTTGTCAGTTATGGAAGAAATGAGCTTTTGGGATCATTTAGAGGCGTTGCGTGGTGTCATATTCCGATCGCTTGGGGCAGTTGTTATATTATCTGTCGTCTTTTTCTGCTTTATGACTGATATTTTTGATTCCATTATTTTGGCTCCATGTTTTTCCGATTTTGTATTATACCGTTCTTTGTGTAATTTAACGACTCACCTTTCTTCTATAAATGAGCATTTGGCTATATTACCCGATTTTTGCGGTGATAGCTTTCACGTAAATTTGATTAATATACAACTGGCTTCACAGTTTTTTATTCATATAAGCACCTCATTTTGGCTTGCGATTGTATTTGCTTTCCCGTATATTATATATCAATTGTGGACTTTCATCAGCCCCGGTTTGTATGAGCGAGAGAAAAAAAATGCAAGAATGGCGTTTTTGGTAGGAAATATAATGTTCTTTATCGGTGTGCTGGTTGGTTATATTCTTGTGTTTCCGTTGACTTTACGTTTCTTGGCAGGATATCAAGTCAGTGAGATCGTTCCGAATCAGATATCTCTCGATTCATATATGAGCAACTTCCTGATGATGATCTTTATTATGGGAATTGTTTTCGAATTGCCATTGTTGTGTTGGATGCTTTCAGGAATAGGGATACTGACCCGTTCCTTTTTTTCGAAATATCGTCGTTACGCCATTGTCGGGTTGTTGGTACTGGCGGCAGTTATTACCCCTTCAGGAGATCCGTTTACTTTAATGGTTGTTTTTCTTCCCATTTATATGTTGTATGAGATCAGTGCATTCTTTGTGAAAAAGGATGAGCCTGAGATAGAAGATGATGCCGAAGTCTCTGAAGAGGCAGCATCGGACGATTGGTCTAAATAACGGTAAATGTGTCCTATTCTTATTGCGGTAAATCTAAAATGGGAGATTTACAGGATTTCTTGGTATATTTGCACCCTTAAAATATAGATTAACCTATGAAAAGAGTATTTTTATTGATTGGGATACTTTTTGTTTGGATAGAATGGTGTAGTGCCCAGAAAGTAGAAATGATTCCTTTTGGCAATATGGACCATTGGACAACGAGAATTCTTAAAGAGTCTAACTTATTGGGAGGAAATACCCGTTATATTTATGAAATTGCGCCGACCATGACAATTGAAGGGAACAAACCTTATCGTCGGCATGCTAAATCTCCTTGGGCAACATCGAGTGTTATGGCCAGTCCGGCGGGGATTGTCAAAACCAGTACGAGCGTGTTTCCCGAGAAAAGGGGAAATGGGTATTGTGCGCGTCTCGAAATACGAAAAGAGACATGTAAAGTTATTGGGCTGGTTAATATTGTGGTAGTCGCTCCCGGTTCGATCTTTTTGGGTGGAATGGATGAACCGATAAAAAACACGAGTAATCCGCAAAGTAAATTAGATCAAGGAATTCCTTTTACCAAAAAGCCTACGGCCTTGCAATTTGACTATAAGTTGCATATGGAGCCGCAAGTCGTTAAAGCAACCGGATTCGGAAAAGCCGAAAATATACCGGGGCGTGATAAAGCTGAAGTATGTCTTTATTTATTGCACCAGTGGGAAGATAAAGACGGCAATGTTTATGCACGTCGTGTAGGTACTGCTTACCGTAAATTGTCTGGCAATACCAAAGACTGGGTCAACAATTACCGGATTCCGGTGTGGTATGGCGATATTACGAAAAGAAGCGGTTATCAGAGTTTTATGGGGCTGATGTCTCCGAAAGATCCTCGTTATACCCGGAATAGTAAAGGAAAAATTGTACCGATCCAAGAATTGGGTTGGGGAAAAGCCGATGAAGAGGTTACGCATGTCATGCTCCGTTTCTCGGCAAGCGACCAAGGCGCGTATATTGGCTCGGTAGGTAGTAAATTCTGGATCGATAATGTAGCATTCGTCTATTAAGATGATGATATGAAATTGCCCGATGTTGAATTTTCATCGGGCAATTTCATATCGTGACTTCATATTCTTTATTTTCTCTTTTCGAATCAATCTGAGTGTTCGATTTATTTTTTTTCGGTTAACGGCAACATAAGAATAGTGATCTTTTATTTCGATCACACCTATATCTTCTTTAGATAATTCTCCTTTTTGTATCAAGAATCCAACAATATCGACCTTGTTTATTTTATCTTTTTTGCCTTTGCTGATATATAAGGTATTCATGGGGGGTAATTCCAGCCGATCGACATTCGGCGATAAATCGAACGACTCCGGACAGGCGTTTTCGATGTATTCAGGAAGATTTTCTTTTGATTCGATCAGTAAATAGGCATTCCCTGCTGCAAACATGCGGGCAGTCCTTCCGTTTCGATGAATAAATGCTTCTTCATTGATTGGCAAGTGATAATGTATAATATGTTTTATTTCGGGAATATCCAATCCCCGGGCACTCAGATCGGTCGAAATAAGGATATTCGTACTTCCGTTTCTGAATCGGCATAACGCTTTTTCTCTATCAGGTTGTCCCATTCCACCGTGAAGAATTTCGTTGAAGATATGCTGTTCAGAAAGAAAAGCTCCGATTCTTTCAGTACTTTCGCGGTGGTTGCAAAAGATCAGGACCGGTTCGGAGGGAAGATTTCGCAGTAACATCTCGAGACTTTTCAATTTATCCCGTTCTTGAGAATATACCAGGAACAAACTTAGTTTTTTGTCTTGCTCTTTTTTTTCGAAAAATATAGTTTCAGGATTTCTCAATCCGGTAAATCCCGGAATGTCTCCTTGGGTAGCAGATGTAAGAATACGTTTACGAATGCCGGAGAGATGTCCGATAATCGATTTCATTTGTTCTTGGAATCCCGATTCCAGACATTTGTCAAATTCGTCCAATACCAGAGTCTTCACCGACTCTACATCTATTCTGCCGTGCTCGATATGGTCTAATATCCTCCCCGGAGTACCGATGAGTATAGCCGGATTTTGTCGCAAAGACTTTGTCTCTGTTTTTACCGGTTGTCCTCCATAGCAACAATTTATTTTGTATCCTGATGAGATTGCATGACTTACAGCATTTATTTGTGTAGCCAATTCTCGTGAAGGAACGAGGATCAAGACTTGTATTTCTTTACATGCCGGGTCCAACTCTTGCAGAACCGGTAAAAGAAAAGCTATTGTTTTCCCTGACCCGGTCGGTGAAATAAGAATTATATCCCTCTTTTTCTCAAAACGATCGAGGACGCTTTTTTGCATCTCATTAAGGGCTGTTATCCCTAATTTTTGATTCAGTCGTTCTAATAAAGTCTCTTTTAAGATCATGGAGTAAAGATATACAAATTACTTCGGTTTATTTAGGTCATGAGCTCAAAAAAAGATATATATTCATCTTTATAAAGAAAATAATATACAGGCTATTAAACTTTGATATATTGTAAATATTTGAAACCGGGTTTTCAAGATCGCTTCTTGACCTTTGATATAGGTGTTTATAAGAGATAATTGCATTTACTTGTTGGACATTGACAGAGCGGAAGAGCTGCAAGAACCATATACCTAAATTGCAAACGAAGATGTAACCCTTAACGCTCTTGCGTGTGATTATTGGCAAAAAAATAACCGAAAGTTTTATTCCGGAATATAATGAAACTTGTTATATAGAAAAGAGAGGGTAGAGACTCAACCGATATTTGGGCAGAGAAGAAACAATAGGTACTTTACACTCTTGCCCATTGCTCCTTCTCTTGAATAGTGCTATTCGCATCAAGATAATGTATCCTCGAGTTCGTTGTTCTTGTTTGAGGTATCCATATTCAGATGATTCGAAATTTGTTTCGTATTATTGGCAATCGAAGCCAGGGCACGATACAGCTCTGCTAAAAGACGGGCCGAAACTACAATTAAGAAACCGATAATAGGATAAATGATTAACATCACTATACTTGAGCCAAATGGCAGTAAGTTGAAGCCTAACACTTGATTTATCATTTCATTGCCACTGAATATCACGAATAGCAACGAAACGAAGAACCCGAACATTCCTATATAAAAACCAATCCACTCACCCAATGTTTGTATAAAATGCGATACGATGGGAATCGCTACAAATTCGTTATTCTCCGGGAGCAATTCCTTTAACTTGTTCTGCCGATCTATCCACAAGACAAAACTCATCACACCAAGAGCTAACATAAAAATGAAGATTAAGATAAAGGCAAAAACGGCACCTCCTTGCATATAGTTGAAAACTCCGCTACCAATAGCGCCAAAGATAATTCCTAAAGGGAATAGCAGATTGAGAATAGCAATAATGATATACAACCAACAGAAAGGTTTCCTAAAAAACGATCCATTGTCGATATACCTCCATACAGGATCAAAAAAGTAAAACAGTTTTTTATTCATGATAAAAAGATTTTAATGAAGGTCTTTTCTGTTTCAACCAGCATGTAAAAAAAGACCTTTTATTTTTACATGCTTCTTTACCCCAATAAAAATAAAGGAAGAATTGATTTTCTTGATTTTGGTTATGCTAAACCGTTTTTTACATATATGTCAAATATAAATATTATATTTTAATTTAGATAAATATAACACATTTTTTTGTGTCGTGAAGAGGAGTAAAGAGCTCTTATTGTGAATTGGCATATCTTACATTTGGATGCGGCATTTAGGCAAGCATCTTTAAAAGGTGATTCTGTTGTTATTTACGGGGCAAGAGCGAGATGAAACAAAAAAAAAGACTGTCTCAAAAAAACGTGAGACGGCCTTTTTGATGTTTGCCAACAAAAACGGGCAAGCCTTGACTCTGCTCAGCCAGAACTTGCCCGTCTCCCTGATTTTTTGTATCTCAGGGAATCAAGTCAAGAGATGCTTATCTCCGTATATCTATCCCAGTCGCATTGAAAGGTTCTGTCATCATGACATCCGTTTCATGCGATTTAGAGGATGGACGTGATTTTGTCCTCGTATGCACTCCACGCTGTTTTATAGGCCTCTACCGACTCGGTCGGCACAAGGATTTTAAGGTTGGCGGAGCAGTTATTGAAAGCCTTATTACCCAGCGTGGGCGGCGTCGTAGCCTGGCAGGTGACGGAGGCCAGGGTGGAGCAGCCGAAGAATGCCTGCTTTCCGAGGCCCGTGACGCCTTGAGGCAGCTTGATGGTCTGGAGGGGTAGGTTGTATACCTCTGATTTGCTGTAAACAAAGTCTGCCGCGTTGGTGCCCGTATAGGTAGCGCCCACGAGGTCGATGTAGGTCAGCGAGCTTTTGTTATTTCGGATAGCTTCCCAATCGTCGTCGCCGATGGTGCCGCTCGTCACGGTGATGGAGGTCAGGTCGGTGCAGTTGCCTATCAGTTCAGCGAGATCGCCTGGCTGGAGGTTGCCTACTGCACCGCAAGAGACGCGAATCCGCCCGATGGCGGTGTTCCCCTTCTTATTGTCCAGTATCACAAGGATTTCACCCTCTGAGTCAGTGCCAGGGGCGGTGACGGTGAGGCCATCGCTGATGGAGGCTGTCCATCCATCGGGGACGGCTACCAGGTAGAAGTTGTCTTTGGTGGGCTTGTCGATGCCGGTGACAGTGCATTGTATGTTCGCCTTTTTGCTGTAGTCCAAAAGTACGCTTGTTCGATCGAACGTCAGGCTGAGGCCCGTGTAGCGGGGCACTTGGAAGGAGCCGCTGGCCAGCGTGAAGGTAACGTAGTTGGGATCCTTGGTGTCGACATTTACAAAGAAACTGTCGCCGTCGGAGCCGGTGTCACCCTTCTCGCCGCTGACGCGCGTCCACGTCTTGCCTCCGTCCACGCTCAGGTAGACGGCATCGGCCTCGATAGGGTCACCTTGCGTGTCGGTGGTGACGTTCTCTTCGGTGAGCTTCGTGCCCGTGTCCAGCTTGGGCAGCGGGGCGCTGATGCCTGGTTCGCCTTGATCGCCCTGCGTGCCGTTCACACGGATGGGGTTGCCCTCGGCGTCGGTCAGGGGTTCCCCGTTCAGCGTCCAGTACCAGTTACCGTGGTCGGCCGGTGCGGCACCTATTTGCGGGGTGTCGCCTTTATCGCCTTTCGTGCCGTGGTAGATGGTGATAGCGGGCGTGTTCAGGAAGCTGATGGTGTAGCCCACCTCCACGCCGTCCTGCACGACAGGCGTCACGGCGGTGATGTAGTCCGTGGTGCTCAGCAGCGTCTGCAGGGCCTGGATGTTGGTATTCGTCTCGGCCTGCCAGGCTTCCAGGGCGGCGATGCGCGCGGCCTGGGCGGCCAGTTCTTCGGTGTTCTGATTGACTTGCTCCCAAAGTTCGGAGTCATCGTACTTGCAGCCTGCCATTGTCAGCGCGGCGAACAGGAAGAAGATGAAGGTCTTGTTTGTTTTCATGGTTGCTTGTTTTAGATTGTTTTTCATTGCATTCGCCCGGGCAGGGGATGTCAAAAAACGGGAACAACTCAAGTTCCCTCCCTTCGAGCAGAAAGTGACTTGAAGCATGCCGTTACTTGCAAAGGTAACGACTTTGGGAAGAAAAACAAGCAAAAAGTTGAACTTTCTGTCAAGAATCTTACCTATGGAACGTCCTGCCGGGCGCCCCGTCCAGGACCTCCTCATCCGGTACCGAACAACCAGATGCGCTTTCAGGAGGATGCCGTCTATGCGATGGTAGGCATTACCGTGAGACTGAACATCAGGCTCGACCTGTTGCTGATAAGAGTCACGCTACGGGGAGCTGAAACCTGCCCCGCAAAAGAAAAACGAGGCTGTCTCAAAATGTACTGCACCCCAAAAGTTTCGTGTCTAACTTTTGGGGTGCAGTACAATGTTTATTTTGAGACGGCCTCGTTTGAGTAGCGAGACCGGGGTATGATCCCGGGACCTCATGATTATGAATCATGCGCTCTAACCAACTGAGCTATCTCGCCAACTTTTTTGTTTGCGGTGCAAAGATAAAATGTTTTTTTGAAACTCACAATAGTTTTTTTACTATTTTCGGCAGTTCGACTTTATATTCTGTACAAGTCGTTAATATCCAATATCGTAAATAAAAAGTAAAAAGAAAAAGGAGCAGGTAAAAGCCTTAAATCTGCATTTTTGTTGAGCCAATAGAGTAGACATGCAACACGACCGAAGCAATCGATCGCAATTTATTTTCTATTTATTCATGCGAAACAAGGCGTTTTCGGAAACAAAGTCGACGGTATCTTACATCAAGAATTGTTTCCCATTAAAATAAATATATCTTTTCCCTATTTTTATTATTTATTTCTGTTCTTTTATTAAGAAAATTCTATCTTTGTAAATATGAATAATCGATAAAAGAAGATGAAACGATGAAGAGTCTTATTAAAATGTTTTTCGTGGTGTTGTGTTTAGCCGTAGCATCACAAGCACAAGCTCAACTGAGTTGGGGGTTGAAAGGTGGAGCAAATCTTCCGGATGTGAGTATAAAAGGTTTGAAAGATGTCAAGGTCGATGATCTTTCCGGCTTTTTTGTCGGGCCTATGATCGAATTCAAGACCCCTTTGTTTGGATTGGGAGTAGATGGAGCATTACTTTATTCTCAGACAAAAACGAAATTTATCAATGAAACGACAAATGCCGGTGTTGTCAATAAACAACATGAACTGGATATCCCTGTCAACCTGAAGTGGACATGTAGTTTACTCGACCTGATCGGTATCTATCTTGCTGCAGGACCTGATTTCGCCTTTAACTTGAAGAGTGATAATATCGGTACCGATCTGGCAGATATTGCGGGGGACGCTCTTCAAGGAAATAAACCCGATATCAAAAGACGCTCTGCCAATATCGGTTTGAACTTCGGCGCGGGTATAATCCTTTTAAGGCATTTGCAAGTCGGGTTTAATTATAACCTGCCTTTGACCAGCTCGGCTCGTGAGAGTATAAGTACCGAAGGCGTGGGAACATTATTCGACGGAAACACGTTCGATACGAAAAATAATAAGTGGCAAATTTCGGCGGCTTATTTGTTCTAAAAGATATTGCTGAAAAAGAATCCCGGATAATCAATCGTTAAGATTATTCGGGATTCTTTTTATCTTCTGTAAAGATTTTCATCGATTAAAACCGTATCTTTGATGACAATCTTTATAGAATATGAAACTGACCTATATTTACCATAGCGGTTTTGCGATAGAAATAGCAGACGTTACGATAATAATCGATTATTACAGAGATTCAGAAGATACAAACAGCGGCATCGTTCATGATTCTTTGTTGCATCGAGAGGGAAAACTGTATGTTTTATCCACACATTCTCATGCCGATCATTTTAACCCTGAAATTTTGACCTGGAAAGAATTACATCCCGATATTCACTATATCTTTTCTAAAGATATATTAGAAAATCATTTTGCCGAACCCGAAGATGCCGTGTATCTTGCCCCATCCGAATCGTATCGAGACAATACTCTCTGTATTCAAGCCTTCGGGTCTACCGATGTAGGCTGCTCTTTTTTGATAGAAGTGGGGGGAAAACTTATTTTTCATGCCGGAGATCTGAATAACTGGCATTGGAAAGAAGAATCGACGATAGCCGAATCGAAAGAATATGAAGATGCTTATCTGCATGAATTGGAAATATTGGCGAAAGTTACGACCCGATTTGATTTGGTGATGTTCCCCGTAGATCCCCGGTTGGGGCGGGAATATATGCTTGGGGCAGAACAGTTCGTCTCTCGTTTTACGGTCGGTTGTTTTGCTCCGATGCACTTTCAAAATCAATATGAGAAGGCATCGGCATTTCGCCCGACAGCAGAAAAGACAGGAGCTTTGTTTATCGGCTGGACATTTCCCGGAGAAACCATAAAGTTGCCTGGTTGAAGTTCCTGATCTATCATTATCCTATTTACAAAGGTAAACATAGTAGAATTTGTTATAATATTGTCATCAAATAAACACAAGAAAATTATGGAAATAAAAGGCCATTTTGATCATTTTAATATCAACGTAATCGATCTCGAAAAGAGTATCGCTTTCTATAATAAGGCTCTGGGGCTAAAGGAGGTTAGTCGTAAAGAGGCCGCAGACGGATCCTTTATATTGGTATATTTGGGAGATGGACATTCTTCGTTCTTACTTGAACTTACATGGTTGAGAGATCGGGTAGAGCCTTACGCATTAGGAGATAATGAAAGCCATTTATGCATTCGGGTAGAGGGCGATTACGATGAAGTCCGTCGTTTTCATAAAGAGATGGACTGTGTATGTTACGAAAACATAGATATGGGTCTTTATTTTATTCACGATCCGGATGATTATTGGATTGAAATTTTGCCGATGAAATAAAAAGTTGATTATAATCGGTATCTTTTTATGATAAATAGAGAATAAAAGCGGTATCTTGTGATAAAGAATATCGCTTTTTTCGTATTTTTGCCTATAACTAATAACTGATATATGACCTCTCTAAATTCTGTATTTGAAGCAGTAAAAACAGCTTCGTGCAAGTTGAATTTACTGGATGAAGCAACGATTAATGCGGTTTTGCTTGCGGTTGCTGATGAAGCCGTGGCGCAGTCCGGATATATCTTGGCAGAGAATGCGCGGGACTTGGCAAGAATGGATAAGAATAATCCCAAATACGATCGCTTGATGCTGACCGAAAAACGGCTTGCCGATATTGCAGCAGATATGCGTCGTGTGGCCGAGTTGCCTTCTCCGTTAGGAAAAGTGTTGAGCCGGAATACCCGACCCAATGGAATGACGATTACAAAAGTTTCGGTTCCATTCGGTGTGATCGGTATTATATACGAAGCCCGGCCGAATGTAAGTTTCGATGTCTTTTCCCTCTGTTTGAAGTCGGGAAATGCCTGTATCCTAAAAGGCGGTTCGGATGCAGCCTATTCCAATACCGCAATTATCAACGTTATTAACAAGGTGTTGATAAAGTTTGGAATCGACTCTAATACAGTTGTTTTACTCCCGAATGACAGAGAAGCGACAACACAGTTATTAACCGCTGTTGATTATGTCGATTTGATTATACCCAGAGGCAGCAAAGGCCTGATCGAGTATGTTCGCGATAATGCCCGGGTTCCGGTTATTGAGACCGGTGCGGGAATATGCCATACATATTTTGAATCGACGGGCGATGTGAAAAAAGGAGCTGCAATTATCAACAATGCCAAGACCCGTAGAGTAAGTGTTTGTAATGCCCTCGATTGTTTGATAATCGACGCATCCCGACTTGCCGACTTGCCGGAATTGTGTGCTCCATTAGAAAAGAGTAAGGTTATCATCTATGCCGATCCGGAAGCCTATTCAGCTTTGCAAGGAAAATATCCGGCAGAACTTTTGTTGCCTGCTGACGAAAAAAGTTTCGGGACAGAATTCCTCGATTATAAAATGGCGATAAAAACCGTTGCGGGGATCGATGAAGCGCTGGAACATATTCGGCGGTATTCATCAAAACATAGCGAATCTATCGTTTGTGAAGATGAGCATATTATGCAACGTTTTTGCAAAGAAGTCGATGCCGCATGCGTATATACCAATGTGTCGACAGCATTTACCGATGGCGGGCAATTCGGTTTTGGGGCCGAGATTGGTATCAGTACACAAAAACTGCATGCCAGAGGACCTATGGCATTGCCCGAAATGACAACCTATAAATATATTATACAGGGAGACGGACAAACCCGTTGTTGAACCTTTGCCTTTTAGAACATAACCGGGATATTCCCGGTAGAAATTTATTAAAAACAAGTTATGAGACATTTTACCAATGTAAAGGATTTGGGCGATTTGAATGTTGCCCTGAAAGAGGCTTTCGAAGTAAAAGCCAACCGTTTCGGATATAAAGAATTGGGAAAGAATAAGACCTTGATAATGATATTCTTCAATTCCAGTTTACGCACTCGGTTGAGTACCCAAAAAGCGGCGATGAACTTAGGAATGAATGTAATGGTGCTCGACATCAATCAAGGAGCATGGAAACTTGAAACCGAACGGGGGGTGATCATGGATGGTGACAAGACAGAACATTTACTTGAAGCTATTCCGGTCATCGGTTGTTATTGCGACGTGATCGGAGTCCGTTCATTTGCCCGTTTCGAAAGTAAAGTCGATGACTATGAAGAGAAGATTATCAATCAGTTTATACAATATTCAGGTCGTCCCGTGTTTAGCATGGAGGCCGCTACCCGCCATCCTTTACAGAGTTTTGCCGATTTGATTACGATCGAGGAATACAAAAAAACGGCTCGTCCCAAAGTCGTATTGACATGGGCTCCGCATCCAAAATCTTTACCTCAGGCCGTAGCAAACTCTTTTGCCGAGTGGATGAACGAGACCGATTATGATTTTGTAATTACACATCCCGAAGGATATGAGCTCGATCCGAAATTTGTAGGGAAAGCCCCCGTGGAGTATGACCAGCGTAAAGCCTTCGAAGGCGCCGATTTTATTTATGCAAAGAATTGGTCGGCCTATACCGATCCGAACTACGGGAAAGTAATCAATACCGACCGGGCGTGGACCGTAGATGCCGAAAAAATGGCGTTGACGAATAATGCCTATTTTATGCATTGTTTACCCGTAAGAAGGAATATGATCGTTACCGATGAGGTAATCGAGAGCCCACAATCGATTGTGATTCCTGAAGCCGCCAATCGTGAAATATCAGCACAAGTGGTTTTGAAAAGAATTTTAGAGAGCCTTTAGAATTCACCAAATAACATACTTCAAAACTAAAGTGAGTACGCAAAAAGGTAAATTATAGCAATTTTTAAAAAGGGACTGCCCCTCAAATGCTTATATTCAACATTTGAGGGGCAGCCTTTTTTATAGATTATCTTGATATTTTAGAATTTCCATCCTAAAGCAAGTTGGAATACACTGTTTTTAGAATCGACACCCTCAAATGCATTGGTTGCACTGATCAAGTAGCGAAAACCAGCGGTAATGCCCATTTCTGTCTCATATCCCAATCCTACACCGATAGCGAAATCAAACACATTAGTGGTATTTTTTATACTGTAATTGTGACCTCCGATTTTTTCTTTCCCGACAGTCCGGAATCCGAATTGTGGACCGGCTTCAATATTCAATCCTTTCCACATATATCCTTTAACCATGACAGGGATTTGAATATAGTCCAGTTTGGTTGTTAAGTCATCGTATTTTCCCCCTTGCATGGCGTATTGTAACTCCGGTTGCAAAGCAACATAATCGTTAAAACGTATATTGGCAAATCCTCCGAAAACAAGACCCGGTCTGACGTTTAACTCACTATTTGTCAAATTTGCAAGAGATAAACCGACTTTTACACCGTATGCAATGTCTTGAGAAAACGAAAACGTCGTTGCTAAAAATAGCATGACTGATGCAAGTACAAATCTTTTCATATAAATCAAGTTTTTATTTACCTGAAGGTCGGTCGGTAAAGTTGTTTAGATATAGGAATTAGATATGACCTCCACAACAATATCGTTGCATATCTTATGATATGTACAAAATTAATATATTAAAATAGGAATGCTGATGTCTTTTTGTCTGTTTTTATGGTCTATTTTTCAACAGCGTATTATAAATAAAGAGAAGTATCATTTTTTGATACTTCTCTTTATAGGTCTTTGAATTTTATCTTAGAACATCCAGCCTAAAGTAAACTGGAATACGCTGTTTTTGGCATCCGAATCGTCTACGGCTTCGGTAGCACTGATCAGGTAGCGAAATCCGGCTGTAAGGCCTATTTCGGTTTCATATCCCAGGCCTACACCGATAGCAAAATCAAAGACTTTCGTTTCGTCCTTTACATTAAAACTGATGTCGTCGAGTTTGCTGGTTGCGTTTGTCCGAAAGCCGAATTGCGGACCAATCTCGAGGTTCAACCCTTGCCACATATAGGTTTTTACCATAATCGGTATATTGATGTAATCGAGTTTCAGGGTATTGTCATCTTTTTTCCCGCCTTGCATGGAGTATAGAATCTCAGGTTGAATACCGATGTAATCGTTAAATCGGATATTGGTAAAAGCTCCGACGACAACACCCGGTCTGACATGCAGATCGGAATTGGTCATGTTACTCAGGTTCAACCCGATTTTAGAGCCGAATCCGATCTTGGTTTGACTGTATGAAAAGCCTGCTGCCATAAGCATCATAATCGATGCAAGAAAAAATTTTTTCATATTCAGAATAAGTTTATCCTTCCGGTTCCGGTGTTGAAGGAAATAAAACGGGAGAGCACAGGAACCATCGACCTATTATCGTATGCTCTCATGATTATTCAATATTAAAGATCATTTTGTCTTTACTATAACAATCGAGCATAAGGCATTTGTTCACCTTTGGGGGCGATTTCTTTTTCTGAATAGGTTTAAAAAAACAGGTACAGATTTATTCATTCCGTGATTCATCGCTTTCGGTGATTTCTTTTAGAGAAAATTTTAAAAGCGATACGAATGCTTGTTTACGGTATTTGCAGTCGTTTATTTGGCAATGTTCACAATGACGTTTGGCACAAGAATCGGAATGGACAGAGAAAGATATTTTATCGGAAAATCCCTGGCATATTGCCTGTTCCAGTTTTTGGCAAGCCGAATGTCCCTCTTCTATATTGTAATACCAAGGAAGAGTAAGATCACAGTCGATATAATAATAACTACCGTATTTTACCATTTTCAAGTTATGAATATCGATCCAATCGGGTTGGCGATTTTGGGAAATTATGTCGGCAATAAGGCAAAGAATTTTTTTATCGGCCTTGTCCATCAGGTTGGCCACCGTTTTTCGAAGGATAGAGATTCCCGTAAAAATAATAATGCTTCCGAAGATCAAAGCTAAGGCGCTATCGATCCATCCTATCCGGGTAATATACATCAAAACCAATCCGGCAATCAATCCGATGCTCGAATAAGTGTCTGATTGTAAATGCTTTCCGCCTGCAATCAGTGCAATAGAGTCGTATTTTTTCCCTACCCGAATGCTGTAATATCCTAATAGGTAATTTATGATACCGGCACCGGTGATAATAAAAATACCGATATCCAATTTTTCGATTACCGAAGGATTGAATAATCGTTTGATACCTTCGTAGACAATTAATCCTCCTGCAAGGATAATGAGCAATCCCTCTATGGATGCCGAGATAAGTTCGATTTTCCCATGTCCGAAAGGATGACCTTCATCTTTAGGCTTTGCGGCAAGATGGAGGCTGTATAATCCGATAAATCCGGCAACCACGTTAACGATGCTTTCCATGGCATCTGTCAAGATGCCGACAGAGTTGGTCATGAAAAATGCAACGAACTTTCCGATCATCAAGATAACGGAACAAGACACGATTATCGTTTGCACCTTTTGTTTAAGATAACCTTCGTTCATAAATTATGAGATTGCAATATTTATTTTATAGGGTGAGTCTGTTAATTGCCTTGAAATAAATAATCGGTAAAACCAGATTTTAGCCGAAAAGACATAATGTTTATTCTCAAAATAAGAAAGAAAGTCTCTTCCTTACAATTCTGTATTTTGCTGAAATCTCAAAAACAAAAAGGAGAGAGTTTAGTGTATGAAGAGATTGTATGATAAGACGTCATACAATCTCTTCGATCTTTTATAAGTTAGCTTCAATTTTTGCTTTCAAGTCGGCTTTCGAAGATGCACCTACTTGTTTGTCGATAAGTTTACCTCCTTTAAAGAATAAAAGAGTCGGGATACTGCGGATGCTATATTCTTCACTCATTTCAGTGTCATTATCGACATTATATTTCCCGATAATAGCTTTGTCTTCGAATTCGGTTGCCAATTCTTCAACAGCCGGAGCAATACTGCGGCACGGTCCGCACCATTCTGCCCAAAAATCGATTACTACGAGTTTGTCCGAAGCAAGAAGCTCCTTGTAGTTTGCATCTGTAACTTGTAATGCCATGATTTTGAAGTATTAAAATTTTAATATATAATGTTTCCCAAAAGTCTAACAAAGTTATAAAAAAACAATAAACCGATATCTTTTGTTTGGCTAATTATTCAATAACTTTTTTATGCCGATTCATAGCGCAGTGCCAGATCTCCTTCAGAATCAGAATCTTCGGTATCCGGTGCCGTCTCTTTATGAAGTATACCGTTTATTTTGAAAGATAAACCCTTGTTTTCCTCAATAAACCGAATCAAATCTTTGGATACGTTGACCTTATGCGACCGGGCAAAAAGTTTTACTTGATATTTATCCTCCGGATCATAAATCTCAAAGAAAAGGTCGGTATTCGAATCTTTATCCGATTTGAGCAAGTCCGATAACGGTTCTATAATTGCATTATTGACCATATCGATAGGGATTATGATCGTGAGACTTTCCAATAACTTGTTCTTTACATCTTGTAGTAATTCGATCGAGACGATCCGAAGGTCCAAGATACTCTCGTTGAATTTCCGGGGTTGGCATTTGGCTTTGATAAGCAGGTACATGCCATTGTAGCCGAATTTTCTGAAATCGATGCAATCTTTCCCGAACAGAGGAATTTCTGCAGAACCCGAATAATCTTCTATTTTTAAAATACAGAAAGGTTTTCCGGTTTTGGTCATTCCCTCTCTCACCCCTGTTACGATGCCACCCATAACGATATCCCGGTTAGTTAAAGCCTGACGGTCTTCCAACTCACACATACGGGTATTGCAGCCATATTCGAGAACCAGAGCGTAATCATCCAACGGGTGTGCAGAGAGATAGATGCCTACCAAATCCCGTTCTTTTTCCAAACGCTCCAAGTCCGACCAACTTTCGGCAGCCGGAATTTCAGGCTTGGCAACCTCTATTGCATCGCTTCCGCCGAAAAGAGAGTTAATCTGTGCAGCTTTATCCACTTGATATTTGTTCCCGTAACGGACAAGCGTCTCAAGAAAAACCTCTCCTTTGCTATTGGGCGCAAAATATTGTTCTCTCTTTATTTCCGAGAAACTGTCAAAACCTCCCGATAAAGCAAGACTCTCTATGTTTTTCTTGTTGCAGGCATTCAGGTTGACCCGTTGCACAAAATCAAAAATACTCGTAAAAGGTCCGTTTTTCTCCCGTTCTTCCATGATGCTGCGAACGGCGCTTTCTCCCACACCTTTCACGGCTCCCAGTCCGAAGCGGATGTTCCCGTCTTTATTGACGTTGAATTTCAGATTACTTTCGTTTATATCCGGCCCGAGCACCTTGATACCCATAGCCTTACATTCGTCCATCAGTTTGGTGATTTCGGTAATGTTCGAAATATTGCGACTCATGACGGCCGCCATATATTCTGAAGGGTAATTGGCTTTCAGATAAGCCGTCTGGTAGGCGACCCAAGAGTAACACGTCGCATGAGACTTATTGAAGGCGTATGATGCGAATTTTTCCCAGTCGGCCCAGATTTTTTCCAGAACTTTCGGATCATGTCCATTTTTTTGTCCATTGTTTATAAACAACGGTTTCAGAGCATCCAATTTATCTTTCAGTTTCTTCCCCATCGCCTTACGCAACGCATCGGACTGCCCGCGCGTAAAGTCGGCCAACAGCCGGGAGAGAAGCATTACCTGTTCTTGATATACCGTAATCCCGTATGTGTCTTTCAGATACTTTTCCATGATCGGGATGTCATATACGATCGGTTCCCGGCCGTGTTTCCGGTCGATAAATTGCGGAATATAATCCATAGGTCCCGGACGGTAGAGGGCGTTCATGGCTATCAGGTCTTCGAACGTTGTCGGTTGCAATTCTCTCAGGTACTTTTGCATACCGGCCGATTCGAACTGGAATGTCCCCACCGTTCTCCCTTCGCTGTATAATTTGTAAGTCGCTTCGTCGTTTATAGAAATTTTGTCGATATCGAGATCGATTCCCCGGTGCAATTTTATATTGGCCACAGCCTCTTTGATAATCGATAAGGTTTTCAACCCGAGGAAGTCCATCTTTATCAGTCCCGTATCTTCGATTACCGATCCCTCGTATTGGGTAACCAGCATCTTTTCTCCGGTCTCTTTATCATCGGCAGTACTCACGGGTACCCAGTCGGTAATATCGTCCCGGCAAATGATTGTCCCGCAGGCATGAACTCCCGTTCCGCGGACGTTGCCCTCAAGCATTTGGGCATATTTCATGGTGTCGCGTATCAACGGATTATCCGATTCGCAAGCCTGTTGCAATTCGGGAACAGCCGCAATACAATTCTTTAAATTGATTTTTGGAGATTTACCGTTTACTTCGGGCAAACGGTCGGGAATCAGTTTTGTCAATCGGTCCGATTCCGCAAGAGACAACTTCTCTACCCGGGCGACATCTTTAATAGACATTTTGGTCGCCATGGTTCCGTATGTGATGATGTGGGCAACTTTTTCATGTCCATATTTCTCGGTCACCCAACGTAACACTTCACCCCGCCCGTCATCATCGAAGTCGATATCGATATCCGGGAGTGAAATACGATCGGGATTCAGAAACCGCTCAAACAGCAAATCATATTGTATGGGGTCTATTTGTGTGATTCCTAAACAATAAGCGACGGCCGATCCGGCAGCCGAACCTCGTCCCGGTCCTACCGAGACTCCCATATTCCGAGCCGCAGCGATAAAATCCTGTACGATCAAGAAGTAACCCGGGAAACCCATTGTTTTCATGATGTGAAGCTCAAAAATCAATCGTTCCTTCACATCCGGACTCAACGGATCGCCATATCGTTTTTTTGCCCCGTCGAACGCCAGTTTCTTAAGGTAATCGGCTTCCAGTTTGATACGATACAATTTATCATATCCGCCTAAAGTATTTATTTTAGCCTCTGCGGTAGCCTGATCCAACACGACATTTCCGTTTTCATCTTGAGTAAATTCGTCGAACAAGTCTTTTTCCGTAAACTTTTTCCGGTATTCTTCTTCTGTCCCGAACTCCTCGGGAATGGCAAAAGTCGGCATGATAGGAGCATGATCTATCGAATAGAATTCAACCTTGTCCAATATTTCATTGGTGTTGATGAGCGCTTCCGGAACATCCTCAAAGAGAGTATTCATCTCTTCGGTTGTTTTCATCCATTCCTGTTTTGAGTAGTACATACGGTTGGGATCGTCGAGGTCCTTTCCCGTACTTAAGCAGATCAGACGGTCATGAGCTTCGGCATGTTCTTCATCTACAAAATGCACATCATTGGTGCAGATGACCTTGATATTATATTTTTTGGCATACTCCAAAATTTTGGCATTTGCCTGCACTTGCAGAGGATATGCTTCGTGATTGGCATTCGGTACGGTAGCTTTGTGACGTTGTAGCTCCAGATAATAGTCCTCACCAAATATATTTTTGTACCATCGTATAGCCTCTTCGGCTTCATCTAATAACCCTTTATTTATTTTTTTCGGGACTTCACCGGCCAAGCAGGCCGATGCTACAATCAAACCTTCGTGATATTTTTCCAACTCGACACGGTCGGTACGCGGACGCATATAAAACCCTTCGGTCCACGCTTTCGAAACCAATTTGATCAGGTTTTTGTATCCTTTCAGATTTTTGGCAAGAACGATCAAGTGGTAACCGCTTTGGTCGGGTTTTCCGTTCTTATCTTGCAAGCGGTTTCTTGCCACATACATTTCGCAACCGATAATCGGTTTGAAGAGTTTCTTTTCCTTCTCTTCCAGTTCGGCTTTGCAGCGTGAAAGCTCGGTGTCTCGGTCTTCACATTCGATTTTCCCGCTTTCGATTCCCGAAATTCTTTTTTGCAGATCCTTTATCTCGCTTTTTATACCCCCGTTTTTCTTATTTACGTAATTATAAAACTCCTTGATACCGAACATGTTCCCGTGATCGGTAATGGCAATGCCCCGCATACCGTCATGTATGGCCTTATCGACCAGAGCCTGTATGCTTGCTTGTCCGTCAAGAATAGAATATTGGGAGTGGACGTGTAGATGTATGAATGGATACATGATAAATCTAATGACAATTTTTTGTGTGGGGATAAAGTTACAAAGCTTATTCGAAGCAAGAAAATAGATTCGGTGAAAATTTTTATAAGAGTTGTTTGCATAGATTTAATCTATTGATTATTAGCCGAATTTACAAAATTTACATTATGAATGATTATAAAGCTATAATCTGACAGGACAGATCAATTTATTATGGAATTGTTCCATCCCGTCAGATTAAAAGAAAGTAGCATAAAATTAAAATCCTTTAGTGCTTTGTACGAGGCGGATAAATTCGGCGCGGTATCCTTCCGGATCGAAAGAAAGCCCTTTCTCGGCGGTTTCGATAACGTTATCGTAAGTAGCATTTCCTTTGTAATCAGAGTCTCGAAGCAGTTGGGCAAACATGGCGACTGCCGAAGCGAACCGAAAATCTGCCGATACCTGGTCGTTGCCTGCATCTGTTACGCTTTTTTCTATTTTTCTACTGGATTTTTCTCCCGGAGTTTTGTATCGGAGTTTTATGGTTAACAGTTCAGGAGAGTTAACGGTTTGTGTATTCGTATTCCCACTCGGTTGATATTTTAATGCGTCGATACTTCCCGGGACATTTCCGGATGTCCCGGCCGGAATAATTTCGTACAGAGCGGTGACCGTGTGGCCTGCACCCATCTCTCCGGCATCTTGGGTATCGTCGTTAAAATCTTCATCGTTCAGCATCCGCGTTTCATAGCCGACAAGGCGGTATGAGGCTACTTTGGCCGGGTTAAACTCTACTTGCAGTTTTACATCTTGGGCAACAGCATACATTGTGCTTCCGAACTCGTTAACCAGAACTTTATTTGCCTCTTGAATATTATCGATATAAGCATGATTGCCGTTTCCTTTTTGGGCCAGCACCTGCATTTTGTTGTCTTTATAATTGCCCATGCCATAACCCAAAACGGTCAGATAAATCCCGCTTTCCCGTTTCGATTCGATCAGGTTCTCCAGCTCTGCTTCGCTGGATACGCCGACATTAAAATCTCCGTCGGTGCAGAGTATGATCCGGTTGTTCCCCTGTGCAATGAAGTTTTTCTGTGCGATACGGTAGGCCTCTTCTATCCCTGCTCCTCCGGCCGTAGAACCTCCGGCCGAAAGATTGGCAAGCACATCTTTAATTTTTTGTTTTTCGTTCCCCGGAGTAGAGGGTAAAACCACTTTTGCTGTTCCGCAGTAGGTGACAATGGCTACCCGGTCTTTCTCCCGCAGGTTGTTTGCCAGCAGTCGCAGAGACGATTTTACGAGTTCCAAACGTGTCGGCCCGAACATGGATCCCGATACATCGATCAGGAAGACAAAGTTCGATGCCGGAAGATTCCGGCTCTCTATTTCCCGGGCCTTTAATCCGATTTGTACCAGACGATGAGCCTTATTCCACGGACAGATACCGACTTCTGTCGTGATTCGTACCGGATCATTCCCGGTGGGTTTCGGGTAATCATAATCAAAATAGTTGATCATCTCTTCAATGCGTATGGCATCTTTCGGCGGCAACTCTCCTTGGTTGATAAATCTCCTTATATTGCCGTACGAAGCTGCATCGACGTCGATCGAAAATGTCGATAGCGGGTTTTTGACAGGCGACTTAAACCGATTCTCGGCATTGTGGCTGTATTCTTCCCGGTTTTCGTACCGATTGCAGAAGTAAGCCGGCATGGCGAGACTCCCGACAGCCATTTGTTTGCTGAGTGTTCTGACGTTGGCCTCATCCGATGTTACGATGCACTCTTCCAGTAATAAACTGTTGTCCGGGGACAGCTTGACATCGATAACCGGACGGTTCACCTTTACTTTTTGAGTTTTATATCCGATATAGGAAAAACAGAGAATGTCACCCCGGTTTGCAGAAATAGAATATTTCCCCTGTTCATTGGATACCGTCCCTTTCCGGCTTTTTTCTATCGAGACACTGGCACCGATAAGGGGCAGATCGTTTTCGTCGGTTACCGTTCCTGTCACGGTAAGGGGTTGGGCAGAGAGTCCCGACATACAGATAATGCACATAAATGCGCTGAATATCAGGCTGAATTTAATGACTTTCATAATATGCGATTTTAAAAGTTGATAATAGTTTTGTTCCTTGTTTTGCTATATAGATGACACGACTGGTCGCCATTCCATAAACGGTGTGAAAAATTTTTTTCTTTTTGTCATTTTGGCCTGTAAACTTTATCTTTACCCCCAAAAACAGACCGATGTTTTTTAAACCGCACATATCGACCTTGCCCGATGAGGAGTTGCTCGCGCAATATAATCGAACGGGCGATACGAAATATTTCGGAGAATTGTATAACCGTTATATTCCGTTATTGTATGGCGTATGTTTGAAATATCTGGGAAATGCCGAGAAAGCAGAGGATGCCGTGATGCAGCTTTTTGAAGAGTTGATCGAGAAGGTGGGGAGGTATGAGATCGCGGTGTTCCGTACGTGGCTGTATAGCGTAGTAAAAAATCATTGTCTCGGGTTATTGCGGAAAGAAGAGCGGGAAATCCCGATGAATTTCGAAGCCGATTTTATGGAATATGCAGACATCGTGCATCTATTAAGTGACGGCGATGAGGATGCTCGTTTGCCGGCGTTGCAAAAGTGTATGGGACAATTACCTCCACAGCAGCGAACGTGCATCGAGTTGTTTTTTATGAAAGAACAGTCTTATGCCGATATTGTAGCGTTGACCGGTTATTCTTTGAACCTTGTAAAGAGTTATATTCAGAATGGAAAGAGAAATCTGAAGATTTGTATTTTAAAACAGACAGACGAATGAATTTGAAACAATACATACGGGGGCGACGACGGGGAAAAGCTGCTCGGGACTTGGAACGGGAAGCATTGACCGACCCTTTCCTGCATGATGCGATCGACGGGTATGATACCGTGCCGGGCGACCATTCTCGTCGTTTGGAGAATTTGCGTCGCCGAGTTTCCCGTTCGTCATTGGAGAAGACCGATTTCCGACGTTTGGCAGGGTTGGTTGCCGGGCTTTTAATTTTGTTTGCCATCAATTTCTTTTTTAACCGGGAAGAGAAAGTCGAAACGATAGCAACGGATATGACCGCCGAACGCATACCTCCGGCTGTGGCCGATACCGTAAAGCGTACCGATGAAAAAGCGTTTTCGCCTTTAATTGCTGAAGCGGAGAAAAAAACGGTCGAACAAACGGTTCGCAGCCATGAAGAAAAACATAAAACGAGCGATGCCCTTGTTGCCCGAGGGAAAAGCGGAGATCGCCTTGTCGAAAGATCTTTGGCCGAGAATGTCAATGCCGTCCCGGAAGAAGATGAAATAAGTTTTGCCGATGAGCCGAAAGAAGAGATAAGAACATGGGCTGTAACCAAAGGGGCCGTTGCTGCTGCACCGCCTCTTGCGATTGCTGCGCATGAGGCTACCGGAGTGGTTACCGATGAGTCGGGAGAACCGTTAGCCGGAGTGGCCGTACAGGTAAAAAATTCAAAAACCGGGGTTGTTACCGATTTGAACGGCCGATTTTCGATACCGGTAGCGGGGAAAGACTCTTTGACGTTTTCATGTATAGGATATGATACAGCTCTACGTTGTGCCGATCAGTCTTCTCCGATGTCAGTCGTTTTGTCTGAAAATCCGATGACCTTGAGCGAATTGGTGGTTGTAAAATCGGATGGTTTATTGCCGGTCGGGGGATGGAAAAAATTCCGTAAATATCTGAAACGGGAAATGCAGCTCCCGACAGATACTTGCCGGGACGTTACAGGTAATGTCTCGTTGACTTTCGAAGTCGACACGAAAGGGCATCCCGTCAATATCAGGGTTCTGCGTTCGCTTTGTCCTTCTTTAGACCGTGAGGCGATCCGGTTGCTGGAAAATGGTCCTGCTTGGCGAGGAGATGCTACGGTCGGACAAGTCGATGTTCGTTTCGAGTGATAAAATAATCAACAAAAAGAGTCGGAATCACGATTCCGACTCTTTTTTCTATATAACCGATAAATCTGAAACTTAGTGATCCGAAATTTAAAAATATCAGCAGGGTATGATTGCGAAGAGAAACCTACCGTTTTAGTTATACAATAAAAAATATTTGAACCTGTTCGCTTTTATAGCATTAGTTGATCTTCTCTGCCAGTTTGGCGAGTTCTAAATATTTGCGGTACAGCGCATCATACCTTTCTACATGTTCCGGATCGGGCAAATATTCAGCTTCGATGTCCGATCCCATATGTAAGATCGCCTTGCTGATGTCCGGGTAAATGCCGGCCGCCACAGCCGCAAACATTGCAGCACCTAAAGCACAGGCCTGTTCCGAGCGGATAACCCGAATCGGCATATTCATGACATTGGCCAATGTTTGCATGACAAACGGTGCCTTTTTGCTGATTCCGCCAATAGCGTTGACCGATTCGATATGCAGACCCTGTGATTGCATGTGTTCTACGATACGTCGCGAGCCGAAAGCGGTAGCCTCTACGAGAGTCCGATAAATGTCGGGAGCACTGCTACCCAATGTCAGACCGGCAATGATACCTTTTACATTTTGATTTGCATCCGGGGTGCGTCGTCCGTTCATCCAGTCCAAAGCTACCGCAGAGTTTATAGAGGGCGTGGAGCGTTGGGCGGCATCGGTAAGTTCCGATAATATATTGTCTTGTATCTGCTGTTTTACCTTTTCGTCCGATATAAATTTCAGCGGCCAAGACAATATGTTCTTAAACCAAGCATAAATGTCGCCGAATGCAGATTGCCCGGCCTCGAAACCTATGTATCCCGGAAGCACCGAACCGTCGACTTGTCCGCAAATTCCTTCGATGCAGCGGTCACCGATTTCATCTTTTTCTGCTACCATGATATCGCAGGTCGAAGTGCCGATGATGCGGGTCAGTACTTTGGGCGCTATTGAGGCGCCTACGGCACCCATGTGCGCATCGATTGCCCCAACCGATACGGCTATACCGGCAGGGATTCCCAACTGTTCGGCCCATTCGGTTGTTAAGTGCCCGGCACAAGTTCCGCTGGTGTATGTTTCTGAGTATAGGTGAAGGCGCATTTCGGCCAAATGCGGGTTGAGTTCTTTAAGAAAATCGGACGAAGGCAATCCCCAACGTTCGTGCCACATCGCTTTATGGCCTGCGGCACAACGGCTCCGGAACATTTTTTCGGGTATCGTGTTTCCGGTTACCAATCCGGTAATCCAATCGCAATGCTCTACCCATGAATAAGCGGCATTTTTTACTTTTTCGTTCGTGTTGATGATATGCAAAACTTTAGACCATACCCATTCCGAAGAATAAGTTCCGCCCTCATACATCAGATAGTCGGCACCGAGTTTTTTTACCAAAACATTGATTTGTTCCGCTTCACGAACCGCTGTATGGTCTTTCCAAAGGACAAACATGGCATCCGGCTCTTCCCTAAATTCTGGGAGCAGAGCCAGCGGTGTACCGCTGGCATCGGTCAAAGCCGGGGTACTGCCTGTCGTATCGAAGCATACTCCGCAAATGGTTTTTGTCTCTTCCGGCGACAACTGTGATACGGCAATGTGTACAGCATCTTTCATCGCTTCGATATAATCTAATGGATGCTGACGATAACGGTTCGATTGGGCATCGCAATATAGGCCGGCTTTCCACCGAGGGTAAAAACTTACCCCTGTTGCTCTCTCTTTCCCGTTCCCGACATCTACGATCAGTGCACGACAAGAATCTGTCCCGAAATCGAGACCGATTGCATATTTTTGTTTCGTCTCCATATTCTGTCCATTTCGTTAAATATTTTGCTTTCTCGCAATAAAAAAGCCATAATAAGCCACTACGGCAAAGGCAATGGCCGGGACAACGTATGCCGTGCTTATACTTCCCGTCGAATCAGAAACAATACCCTGTATTTGCGTCAATACAGCAGCACCGGCAATAGCCATTACCATGCCGGAACCACCTATTTTGGTATCGTTTTCGAGTCCGGCCAATCCATATCCGTAAATAGTGGGGAACATCAGAGACATACATCCCGAGATACACATTAAACAATACACGCCGAAACTGCCGTTACCGAATATCGCTCCAAGACAGAAAATTACTCCGGCCATAGCCAGTGCAAAAAGTATTTTATAAGCTTTGATATATTTCATCAATCCGGTGCAGACAAAACGCATGATCACAAAAAGAACCAGCGACAAGATGTAATAGGTTGCCCCGGCTTGTTCGGCTGTGCGGGGAAGAAGGTCGTCCAGTCCCAACCACTCGCACACATTGTAGAATCCAGCGGCAACCGGTTCTACATTGCGCAAGGCGGTTACTACCTGTTCGGCAGAGGCAGATTCTCCCAGTCCGGCCAAAATAGCATCGAAATTCAGTTGATGCATGGCATAGCGGATGACAAATGACCAGACGGCAATTTGTGCCCCTACATAGAAAAATTGCGCTACTACTCCCCATACATAGTTCTTGTTTTTTATCAACCGGCGGAAGGTGGCGCCAAACTCCAGTTTCCCTTTCTCTTCTCGCAAATTGGGCATTTTTGTCAAGCGGATGGCTATCAAAAGCAGCAACATGATGACTCCCAATACAACATAGGCCGTAGTTACGGCATTCAATTCTTCACTTTGGATAGCTGCCAGGTCGGCCGCCGGTAATTGTGCCCGTTCAGAAGCTGTTAACAGATTTAGCTGCGATAAAATGAAAATCTGGCTGATTACAACTCCGGCAATAGCCCCGAAGGGATTGAACGATTGTGAAAAGTTAAGGCGGCGTGTTGCTGTATCTTCGGGACCGAAAGAAAGTACATACGAGTTGGTCGATGTCTCGAGTACCGACAGTCCGGCAAACAGTACAAAGATAGCCAGCAGATACATGAAAAAGCTGAAATTGATATTTATCTCGGAACACAACATGGCGGGATAAAACAAAAGGGCCCCTAATGCATATAACCCCAATCCCAGCATGACGCCGGCTTTGTATGTGTATTTCTTGATAAACAGTGCTCCCGGAATAGCGCAACATCCGTATCCCAATAAATAACATACCACTTGAATCCATGCAGTTTTAGAGTCGCTGATACTCATGATGCGTTTAAAGGCCGCCAGCATTGTGTCGGTCAGATTGTTCGGTATAGCCCATGCGAAAAACAGGGTTGTGAGCAATATGAATGGAAACAAGACGTTCCGGGGTACGATTCTATTCGATTCCATATCTGTGTTTTTTATAGACTGATTTTATTGAAATTTTGTTTTAATGATGTTCAGATCGGCTCCGAAAATTTTCTTTACGATCGGTGCTAACTCTTCTTCGCTCCCTTGAATATGAATGACTTTCTGGCTATGAGTCAGCGAAGCACCAGGGGCCAGTTCTGCACCGGGCGATGAGGTCTCTATTTCATAAAAAGGACCCATGATAGATCCGTCTTCCAGCGGGCCGTCATTATAGGCATTTATCACATCCCCGGCAAAAGGATCGTCTTGCGGACCCCATTGCCCGTTTACATACGAAGCCGGTTCTTGAGGAAGTTGGCAACTGAGTATGGTGAGTACCCCCTTCGAGGAGTCATAACTACCACATAGCCCTGTTGCCCGTCCGGCCGGTATACCTAATTTCGAACGCCATTTACCGTCTATTTTGAAATACAGAATACCGTTGTCCGTGATCAGTCTGTCGGCTGGTATTTTCCCGAAATATTCGTCATTGACAATCGTCCCTTCGGCATCTTGGTTGTATGGAATAAATACCGTAGTTGTAGGTGTCGGGTTGAAATGGCTCAACATCCATACCGATACCAGTCCTGTCTCTTTCTTCCAGGCTTCAGTTCCTGTGTTGGTGATTTTGTTTTCGCTTTTGTAGGCTACTACTTTCAGGTCCTTTCCCAGTTCGATTCCATATTCAGATTCGATTTCTGCATTATCCATCAGTGATACGGTACGGTCTATGTTAATATTGAACGTCGTACCCGAGGCGTTTTTCACCTGCGTATCTTTTACAAAACGAATACTGTTGCCGTTCTCGGCTTTTATATCATAAGCCTCTGTGTCTATAACGGGAGGAACCAGCCAATTTTCATAAACCTGTTCGGCCCCCTCTTTAAAATAGAGTGAAAAAGGTCCGCCTTCAGGCCCTAACCAGAAACGCTCTTCTCCTCCGACCGGATTGAATTGTGGATTTATCTTCCCCTCTTTTATAAAGCGGTAGTTGATCCATCCGTAACTGTCGCCTTCATCACCTGAGGCAGAAGTCGTCATAACACGTCCCTGCCATGCCGGAATCACCATGACTTTGGCATTCCCATCGGCCGAGATCAACTCTTTGTATTGCACGTTATGTTCTTTTAAAAACTGTGCATCATAAGCATAAGTTCCCATTTTAAAATCTTTTTTACTGTTGCAGGAAGTGGCAACAGCAATTGCCGCTATCCATAACAGTATGTTTTTCATGTTTTTCAATTTCATAACTATATCTCCTTATTTATATAGTGGTCCGTAGTTTTTGCATGCTCTGAAATCGCTTCCTTCGACATCTTCTCCGAAAGCCGACCATGCACTGGGCCGGAATATTTCCTCTTCAGGGACATTGTGCATGCATACGGGTATGCGCAACATCGAAGCCAGAGTGATCAAATCGGCTCCCACATGTCCGTAGGAGATGGCACCATGATTGGCTCCCCAATTGTTCATCACGGTATATACGTCACGGAAATACCCTTTCCCTGTTACCCGTGGAGCAAAGAATGTCGATGGCCATGTCCTGTCGGTGCGTTCATTGATGATTTTGAATACTTCAGGATCAAGATCTACCGTCCATCCTTCGGCAATTTGTAAAACCGGTCCTTGACCTTTGACGAGGTTTATGCGGCACATGGTGACCGGCATATTGCCCACCGTGAGAAACTGTGAAGAATAGCCGCCTCCACGCATATATTCGCGAGAGGCCGGATACCATGTCGTAGCCTTAAGGGTCTCTTCTACATCATTTTCTGTTATTTCCCAGAATGGTTTCATGGCCGGTTGTCCCTCTTTTAGCATCCGTCCGGCGCCGTCCAGAGTACACGACCCCGAATTGATAAGGTGAATGAAGCCTCCGGCTGCTTTACCTTCCGGTCTCTTCCCGCTGATACGTTCTATGGCTTGAGGACTCCAGTAGGAGCGGACATCGGCAAAAATCTGAGCCGTATTGGTCAGTAAATGGTTAAATAACATCGACGTTGCATTTAAGGTGTCGTTTTCTGTTGCGAACGTAAAGGCTTCGCGAATACCATTCCAGTCGAATGATGTATTCAATATTGCTTCCGAGAAATCTCCGTCCGGCATATAATCGGTCCATTGCCGTTGACCTTGGAATCCGGCAGCAATGGCGTTGTGTCCCATGGCTTCTTCCTTAAATCCCATCTCGGCCAATTTCGGATTGCCGATCATCAGGTCTCGGAAGATTAATGTCATCTTGACAACATACTCCCACCGTTCATCTTTCTCTTTGCGTGAGTAGATCAGATGCTCCGGATTATAATCTTTACCTTCGTTCACTTTACAGTACTTCTCTGTCCAAGCCATGGCACGTTCAAACTCTTCGGGATCATAGATGCCGAGTTTTACTCGACGTTCTATCTCACACGCGTCGACATATTCATTGCGCATGCCTAAATATTCTTCAAAAAAATCGGGATTGGGGATAGAACCGGCGATTCCCATCGATACGCTGCCTATGGTTAGATACGATTTCCCTTTCATCGATGCTACGGCGATACCGGCCCGGGCGAAGCGCAATAATTTCTCTTGCACGTCTTCCGGGATGTGTTCTACGTCCGATACGTCCTGCACATCATGGCCGTAAATACCGAATGTCGGTAATCCCTTTTGCGTGTGTCCGGCCAGTGCAGAAGCCAGATAGACGGCGCCCGGACGTTCTGTTCCGTTAAATCCCCAGATCGCTTTCGGCATTTCTCCATCCATATCAATCGTTTCGAAACCATAGCACCAACATGGCGTTACAGAAAGTACGACTCCGACTCCGTTGTTACGAAATTTTTCTGCACACATTGCAGCCTCGGCTACTCCGCCGATTGTTGTATCTGCAATTATACATTCGACAGGCGAACCGTCGCTATAACGCAGTGTAGAAGAATATAACTCGGCTACTTTTCGAGCCATTGTCATCGTCATCTCTTCCAACGATTCACGAATGCCACCACGGCGTCCGTCGATAATAGGTCTGATACCAATTTTCGGTTTTCCACCGATTAATCTTGAGTCTTTCATGATATAAATGTTTTTTGTTCGTAATAGAATTTTTTTTGTTTTAGTTAAATCGATTTAGCTTTGAGATGAAAAAATCTCCTAAGAAGATGGGGAAACTTTTATAAATTCACCTTCTGCAAGTACCGACTGAACGGTGTTTCCTCCCGATATGCGGTCGATCAATATTTCCAAAGCCTTTTGAACCAATACATCGATAGGTTGCTGAATGTAAGATATTGGTGCATTGAAAAAATCGAATACAGGATTTCCGTCGAATCCGGCCAATCCGATTTTTTTGACAATCGCCGGATTCAACTCTTTTATCGTGTATAAACAGGCTAACGATATCATGTTGGTAGCAAAAAGAAACGCGTCTGTTCCGGAATCTAACATTTTGGGTAACAATCGGTCTGCAGATTTTCGGGGACTTTCCTGTTTTAGTGTAATGACATTGATCAGATTCTTTTTTCCGGCCTCTTCCATCGCTTTTTTATAGCCTCTGATCCGTTCTTTCATGTGAATGAGATTTACGTCATAGGCGACCATACAAGGGGTATTGTAACCACATTCTAAAAGGTGTCGGGTCGAAATGTAAGACGCATTGAAGTTATTCAGGGCTACGTAGCTGACATTGATATCCGGGAAATAACGGTCGAATAAAACGATAGGGATGTCATTTTTTATAAGAGAGGCGATCGACCGTTCTGAATTTTCACAGGGAACGATAATTAAACCGTCGACCCCTTTATTGACGAGGTTGTTTACTACACGGTTCATTTTGTCGTTGTCTTCATCCGAACTTCCGAAAAGGACTGTATATCCGCATTTTGTAGCTTCATCTTCCAATACCCGGGCCATTTGAGAGAAAAAAGGGTTGGATATATCGGAAACGACCAGACCGATAGTCTTTGTTTTGCCGCTTCGCAGGCTTTTGGCTGCCAGATTGGGCTGATAGTTCAAGTCTTGGGCAATTTTCAATATGCGTTGTGCAGTCTCTTCTCCAACCCGGTGTTCTTTCATCTTTCCGTTCAGCACAAAAGATACCAAAGCTGTCGAGACACCGGCGGCTTTGGCTATATCTTTTAATGATACTTTTTTGATCGATGACATACGAAAAAGCTATAACGATTTAATTTTTGGAACGGAATGTTTTTCTATTCCTTTTGAAAAAAAGCATTTATATGCGTTTATTGTGAATATAAATATAGCGAAAGGCGGCTGAAAAGGCAAAACGGAAACAAAGTTTTCAAGTTTAGACATTTGCCGAGCCCTATTCTATATGTTACAAATATAAGGATAAAAAATAAATAAACAAATATTTTGCTAATTCGTTTTAGTTTTTTTAGAATAAAAGAAAGTGTCGTATAAAATATATGATACTCAGCGGTTTTAAAGATAAGACAGTTCGATTTTAGAAAGTAGTTAAAAAGTTTTTTGGGGGAATAGGAAATCTCTCTTTAAAGTTTTTCTATGCAGAATGCCGTGATTTGCGCCCGGTTTTCCAATAATCGTATTCCGAAATATCCTTTTTCATAAGGATCTTTGTCTTCTAACCGGAAAAGTTCTTCGCCATTTACCGAAAAACTTGAAATGCCGTTTTGTACGGTGATAACAATATTATACCATTTGTTGGGTTTCAGTAAATGATTTTCGTCGGTATATTCCTGCAACAAAGGTTTTATGCGGCTCTCATCATCCCCGTAAAATTTTCCGTGGTATTTTCTGAAGCGGGTAGTCGTGTTGTCGTTTCCACCGTATCCCACATAATAGAGGTTGAGCATATTGTAATTTTTGAATATGCCATGCCGTTCGTCAGACCGGGCAAAAAGCGAATCGGGATGCAGCGGGTCAGAGGCTGCCCAGAAACAGTTCATGTCGGCAAGTCGGTCACATTCTCTGCCATCCATACGCAGAGATATGGAATATGATATCTTGTAGTTTCCCGAAAGTTCGTTATTGTACCACATGGTAAGGCCCTTAGGAGATACAACTTCCAGGGTGTCATGTAAGAAAGTAAAACTGGCCGAGTCCGACTCATCTTCGATAACCCATTCGGCAAGAGGAAAACGAATCAAGTCTGTTGCAGTATTGCTGTTATTGTCTGTGTTTTGTCTTTTTGGTTGGCAGGCCGTAAAGAGCAATA
>CASFRL010000079.1 GCA_949297285.1 uncultured Bacteroidales bacterium | reverse complement strand
AGCAATTCGGAGGGGTTGACCAGCAGCCCTAATGTCAAGAACATGACGATTTGAAAAAGCCATGAAAAACCGTCGAAAAAAGTAGCGGTACTTCGTTTATGTACGATCTTTTTGTTCCCTACGACGAGACCTGCAATATATACTGCAAGATAACCGTTGCCTTTTAGCAGATCGGTAAAAGAGAATATGAAAAATGCAAAAGCAAGAAGCAATACAGGATATAAAGATTGGTTATCGATGTTGATCCGGTTCATGACCCATACGGTTATCTGCCCTAAAATATACCCCGACAATGCCCCCACACTGAGCTGTATGAGTAACATACCGATCGATTGCCATGCATCGAACTCTCCGATCTGGATAATTTGTATCAAAAGAATGGTAAGCATATAGGCCATTGGGTCGTTACTTCCGCTTTCCAACTCCAATACGGGGCGCAATCTCTGTTTAAGTCCCAATCCTTTGGTGCGTAAAATAGAGAAGACCGAGGCCGAGTCGGTCGAAGACATTACCGCCGCGAGCAGCATCGATTCCATGATTGTCAGGTTAGGACAGTTGGGAATGTATCGGGATACATAATAGATAAATCCGCCGGTAATAAAGGTTGTGACCAATACCCCGATTGTTGCCAGTATTATACCCGGACCCGCTATCGGTTTGATTTCTGAAAATTTGGTGTCCATACCTCCGGAGAAAAGGATAATACTTAATGCGACTACTCCGATAAATTGGGCTTCGTGCGGATTGTGAAACTGTATGCCTAATCCGTCGCTTCCGAAAATCATTCCTACGCCTAAAAACAGAAGTAATGCCGGAACTCCGAATTTATAACCGGCTTTACCGGCAATGACACTGATGAATAATAAGACAGATCCTATTAAAAGAATATTTCCTGCGTCTAAAACCATAATTCTCCCGAATAAAATAATTTAGTTATAAATGAGTAATAAGAAAATTATACTACCTTATCTGTTTTCTTGAGTAACAGACCTATATATAATTGAGAAATATTTTCTACAAATATAGCGAAATCTTTTATATATAAAAAACAGAAGAGTTACTCTTCATCCAGCAAATCCGGGCGAAGACGACGGGTGCGCTCAACAGCTTGTTCGTGTTGCCATTCCTCGATTTTTCGCTGATGTCCCGATAAAAGTATATCCGGAACTTTCCACCCTTTGTATTCTGCCGGACGTGTATATACGGGCGGTGCCAATAAATTGTCTTGGAAAGAGTCCGATAATGCCGACTGTTCATCTCCGATAGCCCCGGGGATGAGCCGTATGATGGCGTCCGATATTATGGCAGCCGCCAATTCTCCCCCGGTCAATACATAATCACCTATCGATATCTCTTTTGTGATCAAGTGCTCGCGTATGCGGTAGTCGATACCTTTGTAGTGTCCGCATAAGATAATCAGGTTTTGGCACAGAGAGAGAGAGTTTGCCATAGGCTGGTTAAATGTTTCGCCGTCGGGAGAAGTGTAAATAATCTCGTCATACTCTCTCTCCGATTTCAATTTAGAGATGATGCGGTCGATCGGTTCTACCTGCATTACCATGCCGGCCGAGCCGCCGAAAGGATAATCATCTACGCGGCGATGTTTATTGGTCGAGTAATCTCGGAGATTGTGCACGATGATCTCTGCCAATTTTTTATCTTGGGCACGTTTCAATATAGAATGATTTAAAGGACTTTCCAATAATTCAGGTAAAACAGTGATAATATCGATGCGCATAATTTCCTTGATTTGGCTGCAAAAATAGAATTTTACAAGTGATTATGCAACCCTTTTATTTTGTTTATTTTTAGCATACGACGTGCAAACTTCGACCTGTTGTCCGCATAAATCAGTTTAAAATTTCCTATATTTGCATACCGTAACCGGTGTGATTTATGAATGAAGTAAAAGAACAAATAGAGCGTTTGCGACATGAGCTGAATGAACATAATTATAATTATTATGTGCTGAGTGCTCCTGTAATATCCGATCGAGAATTTGACCGGATGATGGAAGAGTTGCAACGATTAGAGAAAGAACATCCTGAGTATGACGATCCTAACTCTCCCACACAGCGTGTCGGAAATGATATTAATAAGGCTTTTACACAAGTAAAGCATAAATATCCCATGCTTTCTTTGGGAAATACATACACGATCGATGAGGTTGCTGCATTTTATGAGCGGGTGCGTTCGGGCCTTAATGAAGATTTTCAGATTGTCGGTGAATTGAAATATGATGGCACCTCTATTTCTCTTACCTATCGGCATGGGAAATTGCTCAGGGCTGTGACCCGTGGTGATGGCGTGCAGGGTGATGATGTCACGGAGAATGTAAAGACGATTCGCAGCATACCTTTGCAGTTGAGAGGAACGGGCTATCCCGATGAATTTGAAATACGGGGTGAAATATTGATGCCTTGGACGGTTTTCGAACAACTCAATATGGAGCGTGAAAGGGAAGAAGAACCCCTTTTTGCCAATCCCCGAAATGCTGCATCGGGAACATTGAAGTTGCAAAATTCGGCCATTGTGGCCTCTCGCAATTTGGATGCTTATCTCTATTATCTTTTAGGCGAGAATTTACCCTCTGATGATCATTACGAGAATTTGCAGATCGCCCGCTCTTGGGGATTTAAAATTTCGGACGCCATGCAGGTGTGCTACTCGTTGGATGAGATGAAAGCTTTTATCGATTATTGGGATGTAAACCGGAAAAATCTGCCTGTCGCAACCGATGGCATAGTCTTTAAGGTTGCCTCTTTGCGTCAGCAGAAAAATCTGGGATATACGGCAAAGTCGCCTCGTTGGGCTATTGCATATAAATTTCAGGCAGAGCAGGCCCTTACCCGTTTAAACTCGGTCTCTTATCAGGTAGGACGCACAGGAACGGTTACTCCTGTTGCCAATCTTGATCCGGTACAGTTGTCGGGAACGATCGTAAAGCGGGCATCGTTGCATAACGATGATATCATACAATCACTCGATTTGCATATCGGCGATATGGTATATGTAGAAAAAGGGGGAGAGATTATTCCCAAAATTACCGGTGTCGATTTCAATGCGCGAGGTTTGTTGATCGGGGAGAAGGTCTCATTTATCAAGCAATGTCCCGAATGTGGGACACCCTTGGTCAGATATGAAGGCGAGGCTGCACATTATTGTCCGAATGAATCGGGCTGCCCTCCTCAGATAAAAGGGAAGATCGAACATTATATCAGTCGCCGTGCCATGAATATCGATGGGTTGGGGCCCGAGACGATCGATCTGTTCTATCGGTTGGGAATGGTACGGACTGTTGCCGATCTATATCACCTGGACGAAGCGGAGATTGCCTCGTTGGAAAGGTTAGGGGAGAAGTCGGCCCGCAATATTAAGGATGCTGTCGAAAATTCTTTGCAAGTACCGTTCGAACGGGTGCTGTTTGCATTGGGAATCCGTTTTGTCGGAGAGACCGTCGCTAAAAAATTGGCAAATGCCTTTATCTCGATCGAAGCCTTGGAGAATGCCACGATCGATGATCTGGTGGCTGTTGACGAGATCGGTCCCCGTATTGCACAGAGCGTTCGAGATTATTTTGAAAATGAACAGAATCGGAATTTGGTAAAACGGTTGCAGGAAGCCGGTGTGCAAATGAGAATAGCCGAAGACAGGCTTTCAGGATTTACCGATAGGCTTCATGGTGCGACAATCGTGATCAGCGGAACGTTTGCCCGTCATTCGCGCGACGAATATAAACAGATGATAGAACAGCACGGAGGGAAAAATACCGGATCGGTTTCGGCCAAAACGACATATCTTTTAGCCGGAGAAAATATGGGACCTGCCAAACTTGAAAAAGCTCGGAAATTGGGAATAAAGATTATTTCTGAAGAGGAGTTCTTACAGATGATACAATCGAATTAATTTTAAAACCGGACAGATCGTTATGTGGACATACTGGATAAAAAAAGAGATTTCCCGGCAACTTGCCCGTTCGCAAGAGAAAAGAAAAAGACGTTTTATCGATTATCGGAAAATGGGAAATTTGACGTTGTTGATAGAGCAGGATAAGGTCGCTTCGGTTATACCTGTTCTTTCGGATCTGTTGAAGGAACAAATCAAAATATCTTTGGTCGTATTGGAAACGGGAAAAAACTCTGATTCGAACGAAGACGTTTGTCCCGAAATTGATGTCCTGAAATTGACACCGAAAAACCTGAAATTCGGTAAACGCTTGCCGGATAGGAACTTCATAAAAAAATTTATAAGTTTAAATACCGGAGTGTTGTGTGACCTGAGTCTTACCGAACGTCTGCCATTTCTTTATTTGATGAGTATATCTTTGGCCCATATGAAAATCGGATTACAAAAAATCTTATTAAATCCGTATGATTTCATGATCCGTGCCGATGATGGTATAACCGTACGAGATTTGTTAGAAAAAATACTCTTTTATTGGCGTAGTATTGATATAAAAGATAATAATTTATAACTTTGAACCCTCAAAATAATGTTTTTTGAACAAGAATATATATGGCACAAATAAATTTAAAAGGAATGGGGGTCGCTTTGATCACGCCATTTAAAGATGACGAATCGATAGACTTTGAGGCTCTCTCCAAATTAATAGAATATCAGATACAAAACGGTATAGACTATTTGGTCGTGTTAGGTACTACGGCCGAAACTCCTACTTTGACCGAACAGGAAAAAGACGAAATCGTTTCTTTTGTCGTGGAAAGGGTCAAAGGAAGAGTCCCTATCGTTTTGGGATTGGGTGGTAACAATACTCGTGGAATAGTCGATCGGTTGAAAAAAGAGACTTTCCCGGGAATCGATGCTATATTATCGGTTGTGCCTTATTACAATAAACCTTCACAAGAAGGTATCTATCAACATTATAAAGCCATTGCTTCGGCGACAAAACTTCCGGTGATCTTGTATAATGTTCCCGGCCGTACAGGTGTAAATATGACCGCCGAAACAACTTTGCGTTTGGCACGTGAGTTTGACAATATCGTGGCGATAAAAGAAGCGTCGGGAAATATAACCCAGATGGATGACATCATTAAGAACAAGCCGAAAGATTTTATGGTGATATCCGGTGATGACGGTATTACTTTCCCCTTGATAACATTGGGAGCAGTGGGGGTAATATCGGTTATCGGAAACGCTTTCCCACGCGAATTCAGCCGTATGGTACGTTTGGCTTTACAAGGCGATTATGCGAATGCTCTCTTGATACACCATAAGTTTACCGAACTCTTCGGACTTCTTTTTGTCGACGGAAATCCTGCCGGAGTAAAAAGTATATTAAGCTCTATGGGTTATATCCGTAACCAGTTGCGTTTGCCGCTTGTGCCTACACGCATTACTACGTATGAAAAAATACGGGTGGTATTGCAAAAGCTGAATATCATGTGCTGATAATAGGGGATATGGTTATTCCGATTTTAAAACAAAATTAGAAACAAACTGTTACAAATACATTGTAACGGTTTATCTTCTTGATGTGTGTCTCGGCAGAAGAGCATACAGCGTAAAAACATATATTTTTAACTATGATACAACGTATTCAATCTTTTTATCTTTTTTTAGTCGCAGCACTAATCCTTTCTATGTTATTTATGCCGTTAGCCGGTTATTCCAATGCCGACGGTAATTGGCAGTTTTTGGCAATGGGAGTTTATACAATGGCAGATCCCGCTCAAAGAGTAATATCTACTTTTCCGATTGCAATCTTGATTGCATTGATCGGGCTGCTTTCTTGTATAACCATATTTTTATATAAAAACCGTATTTTACAGATGAAGCTCTGTTTAATCAACAGTTTGATGCTGCTTGTTTTTTATCCCGTATTTTTCCTGTATTGGTGGATATGCGGAAAATCTTTGGCCGCAACCGCCGATTTGGATGCCGCATTGATTATCCCTGTGGTCGCCATTGTTTTGGAATATATGTCGTATCGGAAAATCAAGCAAGACGAGCAGTTGGTGCGTTCGGCCGATCGCATAAGATGATAAAAAACAAGATAAATAAAAAAAGGCGCTTTACAAAGCGCCTTTTTTTATTTATTCGGATATATATTTTAAAATATATTGTATGATATCCTCTTCTTGTTCAGGCGAAAACCATTTGATCTCCGGGTCGCGTTTAAACCATGTCATCTGTTTTCGGGAATAGATTCTTGTGTTGCGTTTTATTTTTTCAATGGCTTTTTCGAGCGTCCATTCACCGGATATGTAGGCGAACATCTCTTTATAGCCTACCGTATTTAAAGAATTGAGCTCACGATGAGGATATACGGCTCGCGCTTCTTCCTCAAGTCCGTTTGAGATCATTTGATCAACCCTTCGGTTGATGCGGTCATATAAATCTTCCCGATCTCGGGTTAACCCGATTTTTAAAATACGAAACGGACGTTGCTTTTTCGAATGAGTATGTAAATCGGAGTATGGTTTTCCGGTCATATAACAAATCTCGAGCGCATGGATAACCCGTTTGTGATTCTTTAAATCTACCTGTTTATAGTGTACAGGATCGAGACGTTCCAACTCTTTACATAAACTCTCCAAACCCTCTTTTTTATAGCGATCGCTCAGGAGTGACCTCACTTCGTCCGAAACCGTAGGCAACTCATCAAGGCCATTGCATACGGCATCGATATACATCATCGAACCTCCTGTCATCAAAACAACGTCCAAGTCGGTATAAAGACGGTCGAGAAGATTCATGACGTCCTCTTCATAGCGTGATGCGCTGTAATAATCACTCAGTTCGAGGGTACCGACAAAATAATGCTTTACCCGTTTCATTTGCTCTTTTGTGGGGGCTGCGGTTCCAATCTCCAGTCCTTTGTACAATTGCCGACTGTCCGATGATATTATCGGGCAATTCAGTAATTGGGCAATGCGGAGACTCAGATCGGTTTTCCCAACACCGGTAGGTCCCAACAAGACGATCAAAGTTTTTTCGGGCATATTGTTGTAGTCGTGCGTAAAAGAGTGGAATGCAGAGACCCCGTAGTGTGTACGGGATCTCTATGAGTTTTTATTTTTTTAAGCTATTTATCTTTCGGCAGCCAAGCGAGCGATTTGAATAATAACATCGCGTGCTTTTTCCATAGATTGTATGGGAACAAATTCATATCGCCCGTGGAAATTGTGCCCACCTGCAAATATGTTGGGACATGGCAGCCCCATGAATGAAAGTTGAGCACCATCCGTCCCTCCGCGAACAGGTTTTACGATGGGTACGATCCCGACTTCTTTCATGGCTTGAGATGCCAGATCGACAATGTGCATAACCGGTTCTACCATTTCGCGCATATTGTAGTATTGGTCTTTGATGTCGAGACTTGCACAATTGGGAAATTCCTTGTTGATTTTGCGTACCAGATGTTCGAGCTCTTTTTTACGACGCTCAAACCGGTCACGATCATGATCGCGAATAATATAAGTCAACGTAGTCTGTTCAACACTCCCCTCGCAAGAGATCAGATGATAAAATCCTTCATAACCTTCTGTATGTTCCGGAGTCTCCCAACGAGGTAACATAATCGCATATTGATTGGCAATACGGAGCGAATTGATCATTTTGTGTTTGGCATATCCCGGATGAACGTTTCTCCCTTTGAATAATATCTTTGCAATTGCTGCATTGAAATTCTCATATTCCAATTCTCCGATTTCTCCACCATCGAGAGTATAAGCCCATTCGGCACCAAATCTTTTGACATCGAACTTGTGAGCGCCTTGACCGATTTCCTCGTCCGGAGTAAAAGCTACCCGTATTTTCCCATGCTTGATTTCAGGATGCTGCATCAAGTATTCCATAGCCGAGATGATTTCTGCAATTCCGGCTTTGTCGTCAGCACCTAACAAAGTCTTTCCGTTGGTAACGATCAAATCCTGTCCGATATATTTCTTTACTTCCGGAAAATCTTCGGTACGTAAAATAATATCTTCTTCGGGACACAACGCAATATCATTGCCATCATAGTTTTTTATGATTCTGGGAGAAACATGGCGGCCCGAAAGATCGGGGCTCGTATCGAGATGGGCAATGAATCCGATGACAGGAATATTTTTTGACGTATTGGACGGTAGCGAAGCCATTAAGTAGCCGTTCTCGTCGAGCGATATTTCTGTCATTCCAATTTTTTTTAATTCTTTCTCAAGCTCTTGGGCAAAGATCATTTGTCCGGGAGTACTGGGAGTCATGTGTGTCAGTTCGTCCGATTGAGTATCGAAACTTACATAGTGTAGAAAGCGGTCAACTAAGTTCATAAAAGATTTCATTAGATTTTTAGTCGTTATTGACGTTTATCAACTTTATCGAGGCACAAAGATATGAATTTTTAGAACAACCTGTTTGATAAAACGGTTGTAAATATTAATGTAAATTCCGTCAATGTCTCTTCTGGATATTTCCGATGTGGAGCATAACGACAAAATCTTAAAGTAAATACTAAAACATAAAGCCTATGAAAATTTATGAGAAAATGACCGTCGGACAAATTGTTACCGATAATTTTAATGCGGCAAAAATTTTCGACAAATATGGTATAGATTATTGCTGTCACGGATTTATAACCCTCTCCGAAGCCGTAGAAAATGCCGGTGCCGATTATAAAGAAGTATTGCATGCTCTCCAGAATTTGCAATCTCAGGTTTCGGAAAATATCGAGTTCAGAAACTGGCCTCTCGACTTGTTGATAGACTATATCCTTAAGATATATCACCGGAATATCCGTTCGCAAGGCCCTGAGATACAGAAATTATTGTATAAAGTATCGCAAGTGCACGGAGATCATCATCCAGAATTGCATCAAATTCGTGAGCTTTTTGAGAGATCGATAAAAGATCTTTATATCCATCTTGAAAAAGAAGAAAAAATACTGTTTCCCTATGTTTATGAAATGACAGAAGTAAAAGAAAAACATAAACCGTTGCCCGGCCTTCATTGTGGAAGCATTACTATTCCGATTTCGGTTATGATGAATGAACACGAAACAGAAGGTGAACGCTATCGGGAAATCGAACAACTGACCGGAAATTATACACCCCCGATGGATGCCTGTCATAGTTATCGGTCATTATACGAAAAACTTAAAACATTTGACGAAATGTTGCATCAGCACATCCATCTGGAAAATAATATTGTATTTCCAAAAGCAGTAGATCTGGAACAAGAGCTAAACTCTCTCCATGCCCAATGAGTATATGCAGCATATTGCCCGATAACATTAGGAAACAGTGTATATAAATAATATTCAATATGCACTGTTCCCTTTGTCGCATAATTCGTGAAATGATCCGGAGACACATTTTAGATTTGTTGCGCTAAAACAAATTTTTTACATTTGTAACCACAAATCTTTAAACGTAAATTACTGGAATGGCTAAAAAGAAACGCAGAAAGAAAAAAACAAAAATAAACTGGTCGATCCGGTTTCTTTGGATATTTTTCTGGATTACGATTTTACTCTTGCTGGCATATTATTTCCGTACAGAGATAAAATCGGCG
>CASFRL010000078.1 GCA_949297285.1 uncultured Bacteroidales bacterium | reverse complement strand
ACAACAGCCATTATATATCTCAAAAATCTCTCCATCTTTTGATTTTTATAAAATGACGTTTACTACATAGTAGCTAAAATTGTTATTTTACAAATTTAGTTACCCAACAATAGTCGGGCGACTGCACCCGCAACAAATATATTCCGGATGCCATATCGCTTACATTTATTGAACTTTCTGTCGTATTAAATACTTGCGTATTAGCAACAAGCATCCCTGTTTTTTCAAAAATAGAGATCTGGGCAGGAACTTCAGGTTCTATGCCTGACACATATAACTGATCACCAGAAATTCTGCATCGCAGATCCTTCTCGGGACGTATTTCTTCTACGCTTGTCAAATCATCATTCCACGACAATTTTGTAGGAGTACCATCTGTATCATAAATATAAAGATCATCGCTCTTATATTCCTGTTTAGCATAAGGTGATGAAAACAAAGTGGTATTCAATTCTTGTGTAACTCCGTTTATTTTATATTGCCCCGAGTAATCTTCTGTCGGAGGGAAATAGGTCAAGTCAAGAACATCTCCCGACATTGAGGTATAGCGTAACCGAGGATAATCCGACAAATAGTTGAGAGTTTCTATATTACTGTTTGCCAATAGTTTTGCTTCAAATTTATCGAGTTCCTCATCCATATCGGCACCTTTCAGATCGTCGGTAATTTCGGTTGTCTCCAGTATCCATGAACCTTTATGCGTCGTCGTAGGATTGAACATGAGCACGGTACAACCCGACACAGAAAAAGGCAACCGGCCTCCGATAGTAAACGGTTCTACGGTACGGAAAGCGAACATCATGTTTCCGGTATGACAGAATATCCACTCTTTATCGTGACGGGCTTTTATTCCTTCATTTGTAAAAGGCACATACATCCGATAACGGTTATCATCGAGATATGTCGTAGGAACATTGGTAATTCCGATCGCGGTTCCTTTATATTGCAAAACTCTGTGATAAGGATTTTCGCCATATCCTATTCCGTTTTGATTTACGGCATCCGTAGGACGCTCGGGATTGTCTTGGCATACCGTAAAGAAACATTTTCCCGTCGTTTCATTTTGCCATGCCAAATATGTACGCTTAGTTTCTTTATAAGCATAAGTATTAGGAGCCTTTGCCAAATTATATGGAATCTCAGTTTGTGTTGCCAGACCGTAATTCTGGCTTTGCCAAGTATATTTATATTGTTTCCAGTTTTTTGTCAATGTATTGGTTTTGCTGACAGTTATGTTATCGATAAAGCTGGTATATTCATAAGGGAATGTCTTGCGTTTTTCAGCATTCAATATTTCGGGTAAAGGAACGACATCTCCTTCATAGGCTACCCAAAAACAGAATGTTGCCGAGTTATTGGTATCGGACAGACATTGGTCGGCTATTTTTATCGAGTTGGACGGGTTCCCAAAAAAGAGCCATGCCAACGCCGTTATCCGGGAGTTCATGCCCGAAGGGCCTGCAACCAATTGCTCCCAACCCTTACTACGTGGCGGATTAGCCACATAAAGGCCTTGATTCCAAGCACCCACCATGGCTGCAACCATTTGTTGGTAAACCAATTGCGCTTTACGTCTGACTTCTGTATCAGAGCAATATTCTGCCAACATACGAATATACATAAAGTCGGTCGGCAAATAGACAAAAGCATCCATTTCGCTACAATTATTGTGGAAAATATTATCCAATACGTTCAATATGCGAGGACGGTTATAATTAATGATATTTTGTGCTGACCGACCTTTTACATCCGTAAAATCCGGCCATTCCAAAGCAGCCATTAAACCGGCCGTATAATGCATCATATCCATATTCAGCGTACTGGTTCCTGTACCGAAGGTATTGAAATCGGAAAGTTGCAAAAAACGTTTTACTTTGTCTTTGAGACTATTAGGGATTTTATCTTTAGTCAAAAGATAACCATGCATGGTCATGTGATCACTGAAATCGACATCAGACCCCGATAAATAAGTTGTTGACGGATCGGCCAACCAATGATCATAGATACGTTCCAGTTCTGCAATAGAGGTTTCTACATCAACTCCTTGATATATGCGTGCCCAATAAAACGGCGACGTATATTTCAACGAAACACTATTTTTTCCGTATGGTTGTATATCATTTACCATGCAATCGATCAATGCATCACATCGTTCACGAAAGGTCGTACCCTCAATCGTAAATTGCGCCTTTGTGCTTTCTGCGTAAACAAAAAATATCATCAGGCTTATTGTAATTAATCTCCTCAACATC
>CASFRL010000077.1 GCA_949297285.1 uncultured Bacteroidales bacterium | reverse complement strand
AATATACCCCGACAGATTTCTTCTACTCTACCTTCAATGACGTATTTATGGGTGATTGGAACTTCAATGCACCAACAACATTCGGTATCACTTACAAATTTACCCGCATGCAATAAGAGGCATCATGATAAAAGAGAGAAGGCCGCCGGACATCCGACGGCCTTCTCTCTTTATGGGCAAACGGTCAATCTTTCTTTAACGCTTTATCGATTTTACGTACTTGATACAAATACAAACTCTTCAACTCGCTTGTCGGAGCCTTAACCGCAGCTTTCTGAAGAGCCGTTCTCAAATCGAGAAGCATTCCGTACCATTCGTGTGAACGTTCCGGGAGGACATTGAAACGGACACTCTGTATGGCCGACATACCTTCGTTTTCTGCGGTATATTGCTCGATAGCGCTGCGATCGGGCAACAGACCTTTCAACCGTTGGTCTCTCAATGCCACGCCCAATACCGAAGAAAAAGAAGATGAGGCATCCGAAGCCTTGCCGGTAAGATTCGACCACTGGATCAAATTATCGACCAAAATACTTTGCAAAGACAATTTATTGTCGCTCGGCACCTTCCCGGCATTAGACTCTTTCATCAAGAAATCCATTACGTCACGGGCCGCTTCAAGTTGGGTATAAGGATCATCCGATTTACTCTCGCTCAAGGCCATTGCATTCAATTGCACAAAAATAAAATTGCCGAAATACCGTTGGGCAAAACTGCTGATGTTGCTTTCGAGACCGCAATTTTCGATCAGGCTCGGATTATCCAGCCACGACAAATCTTCGATCTGCTGCATGATCCATAACAACGACTTACGTTGAATCTCCTTGGGTACCGATTGATAAGTCGGATTCGGATCGCCGGCATACTTCTCATTGAGATAGATTCCGCCTACATGCTGAAAGACATGCACCATATAATCATAAACCTGATTGATCACATAACCATAAATCGTCTGTCGATAAGAATAGTCATAATCCTGTTTATCGATCCAATCATTTATGCCGGCGATAACTTCCGACAGATTCTTAAACGCATAACCGACCGACTCGACGGCATCATCGCCCAAATCGCGAGACATAGACCGGGGATCGTAAAAAGCCCGCTTATTTTGTCTTTTTCCATACCGGTAAACCGGATCTCCGGATTTTTCGGATACCCATTTTTTTAATATCGCCGACTCTTTTTCGGGAGTATCGGCACCCGGCACCGACCCATATAACCACTGTATCGCCCAATAGTCATATTCGCCGATCGATTCTTGACACCAAGGATCGCCCCCTTTATATTGTTCGGGAGACAACAGATAGTTGAAGGTCAAATCATCCATAACCGAAGCGCTTATTCCTTTTTCTGCCGTAAAGGCCGAAGAGCGGAGAGATTCGGTCGAATAAGCAGCCGAACCGGCGAGATTATCGGACAATCCCAGACAATGTCCTATATTACGCATTAGCATCGATACAAAAGCTTTTCCGAAATCTTCTTCACGAAGCACCAATGTGCGGGCATTCGGGTCATAAGCCGCAGTTAGCAGCAGACGGTCTCTTTGTATCTGCATCGGGAGATTATGACAAATATAGATGTTTGCACTGATAATTTCTCCCGTTCGAGGATCGGTCCACACATTATCGTTGATTCCTTCAGAAGGAGACACGACATAACGAATACATGAATATTTCAAGTTGGTATCATTAAAGGTAGAATCATTCTGCGGATAAACTTTCGTACGAATGGCATCTTTATAACCGATCTTCTCAAAAGCCTTATTCCATTGTGCTACACTGAGAGCAATATACTCTTGCCATTTCTCGGGGAAAGTATTATCGATATAAAACACAATCGGCTGCTTCGGGGCAGAAAGCTTACCCGACAAAAATGCGACGCTATCTTCGGGCTCTAACCGCCAACGATTGGCATAATACTTATTTTTCGAACCTTGTTGATCTCCAGAAAACTCTACATATCGCGAATAGGCCGTGCCGACACGTGCATCAGCCTCCCGAGTAACGAATCCTTCATCGGGAAGTTTCAAGAATGTGCGCTTTACCCATGCTGTCAACGGTTTGTCTTCAACCATCTTGAAAACCCCGAATAAAGAGAGCGAAACATTATAGCTTAGGCAACTGATTACCGAAGCATTATCGGGATATGCCTCTACCCCGGCAATCTGAGACCGGTCCCGCTTAAAGGTACTTGTTCTTTTGACATATCCGTCCAAACTGTTATAGGCCTTCGGATCTAACGGATCGAGCGATTTGTCGTCGCTGATAAAGAACGATGTCGCCTCAACTACGACCGACAGACTGTCCGACGAATATGCCTCGACCGGGAATGAAGCGATAACAGCGCCTTTCTGGCTTTTTGCAACAGCGGTATAAACGCCTTTTTCCTCAGCGGGAATCCGAACCCGTTCACTAATCTTACAAATCTGGATAAGAGAATCCGACTTTTCAAAAACGACCTGTATAGGAGGGGTCGGCTGCGCTCCGACCGAAGACTCCAGCGGATCGCTGATCTTCTCTACCGTAGACCCCATCAACATCCGTTGTCCGAATACAGAGACAGGAATCTCCATATAAACCTTTCCATCGACCAAATGCATGGTAAAAAGACCTTTTGCCTGAACATGCTGTTTATCTTTAAACAGTTTCTCATATTTCGAAAGGCTTTTCACCTCCTCTGTTTTGGCACGCTGCTTATTCTTCTTTTTACGGGCCGAGGCATCAAAAACTCCGGCAACCATAAAGAGAGAGAGAAATATTATAACGACTTTTATCTTATTCATCTTCAAAACCCTTATAATTTCAACGAATTATCCAAATTATGCAACAACAACCGATAATGCAATCGTGTGTTTTTGTCCGGATGATTTACCCGACCTTTGAGTATGTCACGCACCTTCAGCAAATACCCATAGTATAAACCTTCTTGCGGACGGGCAATAAAATAAGATGACGACGCCGGAGCATATCCGGCAACCGGATTCAACGAAATTTTGTCTGAATACCGCAAAACATCCGAATGACAGGAGCAAAACGAACTTCCGGCAATCGGAGACGCCCCTTTCAAAAAGTCGGAAATTCCGAGAGCTCCGTCACCCGATAATGACAAGGATTTGGCATCCTTTCCTATCTTTATCCCGGCACCCACTCCGATATACTTCACAAAAAGATTTTGCATCTTTATCTGATTATCAGATAATTTCTTCCCGGCCAAAGTCGGCCCCCAGACATAATTATAGACATCTTCCAAGCAATCGGTTACAGTATATGCATCTTTCTCTGCCTTAAGTGCCGACAACTCTACTTTAGCCGGAGAGGCAATAACCGCTTTCATCACCTCATTCCGTAACAAATCGGCCGGAGATCCCATCAGAGACATTTCCTGCATCAACTCTTTATTATCGATCCAATCCATCGTAGAAATCTGGTCAAGCAAGAATTTCACCGCCGCTTTCTGCCGTTGGGCAGGAACACTGACAACAGCCTCGACATTGTCTCCCACATGTTTTTCATTCAGATAGATACCGCCAACATTGCCATAAACATGCATCAGATATGTGAGATATTGCATGATCACACCGTTATAAATCGAAGTACGGTACGAATAATCCGGATCTTCCTCATTCACCCAATCGTTTAAATTGGCGAGAATATATTTCAGATTCTTTATTCCATATTCACTCGCCTTTACTGCATCATCGCCCAAATCTTCCGTTTGCGACTTCGGATCGATAATCTGCCCTTGCTGTTTTCCGTAACGATATACAGGATCACCCGATAAATCGGAAATCCATTTAGACGTTATCTTATACTCATCCTTAGCCGTCGCCGCATCGGGCAGCGGAGTATAATTCCATTTCACTAAAAAATGGTCGTATTCTCCGAATCGGGGCGGAGTCAATTTCACGCCTCTCTCCATATCTCCCGGTTGAGCGACGTAGTTGAACCGGGCATAATCCATAATCGAAGTCGTCGTACCATGCTTTTGCGTAAATGAAGGAGAACGCAGCGAATCTACCGGAATTACAGACGAAGCGCTCATATTGTGCATAAATCCGAGACAGTGTCCTACCTCATGGGAAACGACATAACGCAATCCGTCACCGATAATCTCTTCCGGGATCAGCGTATGCCGTACCCGCTTGTCGGCCTGAGAAGTTTGAATAAACAACCAATTATTCAACAAAGCAATCGCATCATGATATAAATAAACCGACGCATTCAGAATTTCACCGCTGCGCGGATCTACCCAAGAAGGCCCCATGGCATTTTCAATAGCGATCGGAGCATAACGGATGCACGAGTACTTGATATTATCCGGATCAAACTCCGGATCATTTTCCGGATAATCGACAGCCTTAATGGCATTCTTGAAACCGATTTCCTCAAACAATTCACTCCATTGATTTACACCTTCTTTTATATATTTACGCCATTTTTCGGGGAAATTATTGTCTACATAAAAAACTATCGGCTTCTTGGGTTCCACCTTTTCGCCCCGTTTATAAGCCTCCATATCCGAAGGTTCCAATCTCCAACGATAAGCGTAATACAAATCTCGTGTCCGCTGTGCCCGTGCCGAATAGTCTGTCACCTGCACAGGGAATATGGCTATACGGCTATCGGTAATGCGAGGACGATAAGGCTCCTCATCCAATAAAATGATAGAACGGGTCATCAATGCCGTAAACGGTACATCCTTGGCCAATGTACCACGGCTGCCCGAGATCGTGTAAGTATAAGACAAGTTACTACGTATCAAGATATTGTCAGCAAAAGCTTTTACCTCTCCCAAACTTGATTTGGAACTTTGAAAAATTTCCATCCGTTTCATGCCCGATCCCAAATTGGCACTGTATGGGTCGAATGGAGACATCAGTTTATTATCGCCAACAAAAAAATCCGTCACATCAAACACGACGGCACTGCTATCTGCATTATAAACCGAAATTTTAAAGGTTTCCAATATGGCATCGATATTGCTCTTCGCAATAGACCGTTGTATATTTTCATCTTTATCGGAGTTTATATTCCCCGATTGTACAAGATTCATGCAAATGACATCATTCAGTTTCGAGAAACGGAAATGAATCGGATCTGAAGGTTTCGACCCGATAATGGCATTTGCATTATCACTGATTTCCGACACCGTCGACCCCAATAACATATCACGGCCCAACAGTTTCACAGGAAGCTCAAAATAAAGTTTCCCCTTCATTTTGTGCAACTTGATCAGTCCATCTACTGTTGTATGTTTCTCAGAGAAGAATTGCTCGTATTTGCTTTTTTCTTTAACGGCCTCTTTATTTTCCGTATCCTTTTTCTTCTTTTTGAAAATTCCGGCCGAGCACTCCGGATGATAGAGTCCTAACGCAAAAGCGCACGTTAAGACCAGCAACAATCTACTTATTTTTATCATTGGTATATGGTTGGTTACTAAATATCTTCATCAAACGCGATGCGGAAAGGCAAAATTAAACTATTATTTTATCTCTTTCATACATTAAAAGAGATTTTTTACATCTTGTATGATTTATCTACAAAATAAATCTCCGATCATTAAAACGTAGAAACAGATAATAAAATTTATTATCCGACTACAATCGTCCGCAAAATTCGTTATCTTTGTTTGAAAGCCGTCATCACCTTCGATAAAAAGGTGAATGTGCGGGGGGAGCAAATATTTATAATATTAGACAAATATGAGTTTTAATATTGCAAAAAACAACCAAAAGCGTGTTGTTATTGTAGGCGGAGGTTTCGGAGGTTTGAAATTGGCAAACAAACTTAAAAAGTCAGATTTCCAAATCGTACTGATCGATAAGAACAACTACCATCAATTTCCCCCGTTAATATATCAAGTAGCTTCTGCCGGAATGGAACCGACTTCTATATCATTTCCATTCCGCAAATTATTCCATCACCGCAAAAACTTTTATTTCCGCATGGCAGAGGCTCGGGCCATCTTTCCCGAAAAAAACATCCTCCAGACATCTATCGGGAAAATCGAATACGACTATCTTATTCTGGCAGCCGGAACGACAACCAATTTTTACGGGAATAAAGAAATCGAAGAGGAAGCCATCCCGATGAAAAACGTCTCTGAGGCAATGGGATTAAGAAACGCCCTCTTGGCAAACTTCGAACGCGCCCTTACCTGTGCAACCCGGCAAGAACAACAAGAGCTGCTCAACATCGTCATCGTAGGAGGTGGAGCGACTGGCGTAGAGGTAGCCGGGGCCCTTTCTGAAATGAAAAAATTCGTATTGCCCAATGACTATCCCGACATGGCAAGTAATTTGATGCATATCTACTTAATCGAAGCCGGCCCTCGATTACTTGCAGGAATGTCCGAAAAATCTTCGGCCCGGGCCGAACAATTCCTTCGGGAAATGGGTGTAAACATCCTGCTGAACAAAAAGGTAACCGATTACCGCAACCATAAAGTTATCTTGGAAGACGGCAGTACAATTGCAACTCGTACATTCATCTGGGTAAGTGGTATAATCGGGATCCCCATAAAAAACATGGATCCGGCAATGATCGGGAGAGGCGGACGCATCAAAGTCAACGAATACAATCAGGTAATCGGCCTCGACAACGTTTTTGCAATCGGAGATCAGTGCATTCAAACAACCGACAAAAAATATCCGAACGGACACCCGCAACTGGCTCAAGTCGCCATACAACAGGGCGAATTACTGGCAAAGAACCTGCTCCGTCATGAGAAAGGGAAAAAAATGAAACCTTTCCATTATCGGAATTTGGGTTCGATGGCAACTGTCGGGCGCAACCGGGCTGTCGCCGAGTTCAATAAAATAAAAATGCAGGGATGGTTTGCATGGATCATGTGGTTAGTCGTACATTTACGGTCTATTTTAGGCGTACGCAACAAAGTAATCGTATTGTTAAACTGGATATGGAATTATTTCACTTATGACCAATCTATGCGGATGATCGTTTATGCCCGTAAAGCCAAAGAGATACGTAACCGGGAAATCATCGAAGCGACCACACATCTGGGAGATGATCTGATACAAGAACAACCCGACGAAAAACAACCGGACGCTCCGGAACAGAACCACCCCAAAAACGAATAACGAACAAACAACAAAAATATCAACCCAACAAATTTAACACACGCAAATATGAAAATTGCAATTATCGGAGCAGGAAACATGGGAGGAGCCATTGCCAAAGGGCTGGCTCAAGGATCGATTATCAAGAACCGTGACATAACGGTAGCCGATCCGGATATAAAGAAATTAGAAGCACTACAAGCTGCCATTCCCGAAATAACGACCACAACCCAGAACGACAAAGCCATAGAACAGGCTGACGCAATCCTCTTGGCCGTAAAACCGTGGTTGGCGGCTCAAGTATTGGAACCCTTGAAAATCAATTCCCAAAAGCAGATTCTTATCTCCATCGCCGCCGGAATAAGTCTCGAACAATTGGCATTATGGACATCTGCCGAATTGACGATTTTCAGATTAGTCCCCAATACCGCTATCTCAGAACTGGCAAGTATGACCCTGATTGCATCACGCAATGCAACAGAAAAGCAGGAACAGCAGATTATCGACATCTTCAACGAAATGGGACTGGCAATGCTCATCCCCGAATCGCAAGTGTCTGCAACGACAGCCTTGACGTCATGCGGAATCGCCTATGTATTGAAATATATACACGCAGCCACAGAAGCCGGAGTAGAAATGGGAATATATCCTAAAGCCGCCATGAAAATGGTTGCACAATCGGTAAAAGGAGCCGCCGAACTCATTTTAAATAACGACACACACCCTGCTATCGAAATCGACAAAGTCACCACTCCCGGAGGAATCACGATCAAAGGATTGAACGAATTAGACCATGCCGGATTCAGCTCTGCCATCATCCGGGCAATGAAAGTAAGCAAATAAACCGAAAATTTATCAGAGAAAGTAATATCTTTTCAGGTTTTTGTATATTTGTAGAGTATAGGATGCGTTTGGCAAAGTCAAAATCGAAAACTGCGTTTCCGATTTGCCTCTGCGCTCACCATTCGCTACATTTGAAAAACAATTTAATCCAATATTATGTCAGTAAATAAAGTTATACTTATCGGGAATGTCGGGAAAGACCCCGATATACGATACCTCGACAACAATGTTTGTGTCGCAAATTTTCCATTGGCAACAACCGACCGGGCATACACCACCCGGGCAGGGGTACAAATCCCTGAAAAAACCGAATGGCACAATATCGTCCTATGGCGAGGACTGGCCGAAGTCGCCGAAAAATATGTACGGAAAGGAACACAACTCTATATCGAAGGGAAAATCCGTACCCGTTCTTGGGTAGACCAAAACAATATTACCCGCTACACGACCGAGATTTATGCCGACAACATGGAACTCTTAGGTCGTAAGAACGACCAAATAGGAATGGCTCCGGTACAACAAATCGACAACCCGATGCAACCCACCCTAAACCCGCCGACACAAGAAAGCGGGACAGAAGCCGACAATAATAACATCGACGATTTGCCTTTTTAATTTTTAAATTGTACTTTTGCAGCGAGTATAATACTCTCACATATAAATACTTTCTTTCTTCAAAATCGGAGAAAGGGTATTTATATGTGCCGGAGAAACCCTAAGGGAATAAATATCTCCGGTATGTTTAACTAATATTTATTTACTTGGACCCGGATAGTTATTTATTGACAATTCTTACTTCGATAGAAGTTCTGCCCGTCACATCGGGAAGTATCTTTGCGCTTGTCATGGCGCTGATTTGTTTAGGTTTTTCAGGCTTTATCTCCGCTGCCGAAATTGCATTCCACACATTAACTCCGCAAGAAAAAACCGAAGTCGAAACAGAAGAAAAAATTCAGGACATTTTAATACAAAAGCTATTAGCCCGTTCCGAATACCTCTCAACAACCATTCTTATTGTCAACAATCTGATCAATATTGCCGTGATCATATTGTGCAATTTTTTCTTTTCACAAGTATTCCGATTCGGAAATACGGCCATCTCGCTCTTGCTGCAAGTCGTAATACTCACCATCCTTCTTTTGCTGTTCGGTGAGATCATGCCCAAGATCTATGCAAGGCACAACGCTTTGAAAATAGCCCGCAAAGCTGCAATAACGCTGGCCTATCTCGAAAAAATATTCCACTGGTTATCCTGGATACTAATAAAATCGTCTCAACTCATCAACAAATACATTTCACGGAAAAATACAAACATCTCGATGAACGAACTCTCCCAAGCACTGGAGATGACACAAGTCGATGAGTCCGAAGAAAAAGAAATGTTAGAGGAGATCATCAAGTTCGGCGGCAAAACCGTAGAAGAGATCATGACATCACGAATCGATATGACAGACATCGACATCCGTATCGACTTCGAATCACTGATAAAAATAGTCATCGAAACCGGATATTCCCGATTGCCGGTATATGAAAACTCACAAGACAATATCAAAGGTATTATCTACATCAAAGACCTGTTGCCTCACATCAAAGAAAAAGATTTCGACTGGACAAGTTTATTGCGTCCAGCCTACTTCGTCCCGGAAACAAAAATGATCGATGACCTGCTGGAAGAATTCAGAAAACAAAAAATTCACATGGCAATCGTTGTAGATGAATTCGGCGGAACCTCAGGAATCGTGACAATGGAAGATATTCTGGAAGAAATTGTCGGAGAAATCAGCGACGAATACGATGAAGAAGAGCGGCAATACGTAAAAATCGATGAAAACACCTACATTTTCGAAGGGAAAACCCAGCTCAACGATTTTTATAAAATTACCGGAACCGACGAATCCGACTTCGAAAAAATATCCGAAGACGCCGAGACCCTTGCCGGATTGATATTGGAAATAAAAGAAGATTTCCCCGCTACCAAAGAAAAAATAACCTACGGTAAATACCAATTTACCATTCTGGAAGCAGACAAACGCCGTATAATCAAAATCAAAGTCAAGATCGACCGTGAAGAAAAAGAATAAGACAGCCGGCATTTCATATCACTACGGATTCGGGATACTCCTTTTTATACTGCTGATACTGCTGACAATAGAAGGGTGCCGTCAAGACTACGTCCCAAAACCCGACGGACAGTTGCGAATCGACCCCCATCCGGCAACATATAAACCGTTCGACCGGGAGGGATTCCCGCTAACTTTCGAAATATCTCAAAGCGCACAAACCGTTATCGACAGCTTACATTCTCCTGCATGGATAAACGTTATATATCCGCGCTACAACGCGACAATCTATTGCAGCTATATCAACATCAACAAAAAAAACAGAGACCGCATTTTTGCAGAAAGCAAAGAACTCGTATATCGGCATGGCATCAAAGCCGAAGAAATTCGTGCCCAACTGTACGAAAATCCCGAACAACAAGTATATGCAACACTCTACTCATTGAGCGGGAATTCTGCAACCCCTCTACAATTTACCGTAACCGACAGCATCCATTATCTTTTCCGGGGAGCACTATATTTTGACACCCCGGTCCAAAAAGACTCGGTAGCCCCGGTAGTAGAATATATCACCCAAGACATCGCACATTTGATCGAAACCGTACAACCTCAAAAATAATATGCCATTAATCCTCATACAGGAAATAATACCGGGTATCAGAATTGCCCTCTGGAAACCCGAAGAAAATGTCGAAGAATTGGGCTCGATATTGGGCCACACACCTTTATATACGTCGATACAAACCTCGTGTATAGCTGAAAAGAGGAAAATCGAAAAACTCATATCCCGACATCTAACAAACCTATTACAAGGGAGAGAATGCGAAATTAAATACCATAACAACGGAAAACCTTATCTCGAATCTCCATCGGAACACATTTCCATATCCCATACACAAAACTGCATTGCCGTAGCCGTTTCAGATCGGCCTGTCGGGATCGATGTCGAAAAGATCGCCCCCAAAGTACTCGGCTTAAAAAAGAAATTTCTAAATGACGCCGAGATAGACGCTATCGATCCGAATAACGAGCTCATTCACACCCTGCTTTTATGGTCTGCCAAAGAATCGGTATTCAAACGGATGAATGCAACAGGAGTAGATTTCAAAAAAGATATCCACATCGAAAATTTCATTCCCCAAACAAGCGGAGTCTTCACGATCTCAGAATCACACTCTTCCACTCCTCATTCCTATACGGTATTTTATCAAACTTATCCGCAATACGTACTGACGATCTGTTTCTAACCGAATAATCTATCGACACAATACGGGAAATAGCCGATAACACCTATAAAAATCTATTTATCAAAAATTTAATACTTCACGTAATAGAAAAACACGCATATTTTTATTAGCAATATATTTATTTTGCATCCATAGATAAAACAAGGCAATAACCTTTCGAACGGATGAAAATAAACAACCATGCGTAATATTATAAACACAAAATTTTTACTGATCACATCATCTATTGCAATAGCCGGGATGAACAGTTTCAAATTAAATGCGGCAAAACGTCCCAATATCCTCATTATCATGACCGATCAGCAACGTTGGGATGCTTTGAATGCATCAGGAGTTAATCCGGTTATTTACACGCCGAACCTTGATCGATTGGTACAAGAAGGCTGCTATTTTTCACAAGCGGTAAGCCCATGTCCGGTATCGGGCCCTGCTCGTACGGCAATGCTTACCGGCCGTTTCGTTGAAAAAACAGGTATTCGCACAAACATGGATTGCAATAAAGATCTTCTGAATAATTACCCTTCGTACGACGAATTACTGGTTGAGAATGGTTACAAAGCTCAATATTATGGGAAATTCCACTCACCAAAATCCTTAGCAAGTGTATATACGAATCCTCCAGAAAAAGATCTCTCTGTTACCGAAACTATCTCGAATTGGGAAAGGCTATATCGACTCTATTTAAAAAACGAAGTAGAACCCCGTCCTTTGAAACCAGAACAAGTTTATGACAATAGCTTCTACAATGGGACACCCTATACTCCCACCCCAATGGATAGCCGCTATGACAAATTGAAATCGGGGACATTGACAATTGAAGAAAAATCTATGAAAGGAATTTCTCAACCCGATCACCATGGAATACTCGATTTACAAGACAATTTCACAATTACAGCAGTACAAGGAAAACAAGTTATACAAACCATCCAAGATCTTCAGCAGCAGAACTTTGTGATTACTTGTTCATTTCACAGCCCCCATGCACCAATGCTTCCCACCTCAACATATGCGTCAATATATAAACCGGAGAATATGCCCATACCCGTTTCTATCAAAGACAGTATGATCGGAAATCCTTATCAGAAAGCTAACGGTCGCTTAAAGAAAAAAGAGTATGCCGACCCTTACAAAATCCAATACATGACCGCCGAATATTATGCATTAGTAACAGAAATAGACAAATGGGTCGGCGAGATATTAACAACGCTCGACAATTGCAACCTTACAAATAATACGTTAGTCGTATTTGTCAGCGACCATGGAGAGATGCTTGGAGCACACGGTATGAGAGAAAAAAATATTTTTTTGGAAGAATCCGTTCGAGTTCCTCTAATCTTCCGTTATCCCGGGAAAATAAAAGCCGGGAGACGAATAGAGACACCCGTATCTACAATCAATATATTTTCAACCATTCTTGATTATGCCGGAATAAGCGCAGAAAGCGATGGATTCTCTTTACGCAACCTTATGGAAGGGAAAAAGCCTAAATACGATTTCGCCATTTCAGAATGGATGTGGGAAAAACAAACTGTTCCCAACCTTATGATACGTACGGCCAAATGGAAATTACTGATGAGTAAAGATGCCGACTCTAAATCGATAGATGCTTTGTATGATCTGGAAAATGACCCTTATGAAATGAAAAATCTTTTGGCCATTCCTCAAGATAAGTATATAAGAATTGCCGAGAAGCTAAAAGAAAATTTAGTTGATTACCTTTCCGAAAAAGATTATCCAGGAATAAAACATATTAAAAACAAAAAAATAGAAAACTCTTTACAAAATTCCAGACACTCTAATTTTTTCAACTAAGAAAACATTTACAAAAAATAAACTTTTGCTTCAACAAACTTTTTACGGGATCGATAAGTTTCTATGTAAACATTAAAGATACCGAGAAGAAAAATTTAAGAGCATAATTGTTTTTCGAACCAAAAAATTCTATATTTGTCCAAGTAAACGAGCGTTTGTATAAATATTTGCTAACAGTAAAACTTAATTCCACACCCATTTTCCCATAAACGTTCAGCAACATTATGTGTTTTTTTTTAACAGGTTTCATCTATGAAAAAAATAATAGTTTTATTTATTATATTTTTGCCAACCATAATCAAAGCTAACGACTTAAATTACGGATTAGCATTCAAGTCCCATAAATATATGGGAACAGAACGCACAGCTCTAATCCTTAACGACAACGCTCCTTTTAAGCTAAACAAAGATTTTTCTCTCTCTTTTGATATGAGCTTAAGAGACGAATTTATATTTGGAAGTGTATTTAAAATAATCAGCAACACACAAGATGTCTTATCGCTTAATTTCATTGCCGACGAAGACAGCCAGTATCCTATCTTATCGATAAATGACAACATATATCCTATAACCAACAAAATCGAAAAAGACAAATGGTTTAGGGTAAATATCCGCTTTTCTGAAAAAAAAGACTCTGTATTGTTAGATTATGACAAGATACACATTGGCATTCCTTACGTATTCAATGACTGGAAAGAAATCAGCCTTCATTTCGGTGTGTGCAAACATCCCAATTTTTCCTCAGCCGAAATTCCGCCAATGAATATCCGCGACATAAAAGTATATTCTAACAACAAACTCATTCGACATTGGAAACTCAATCAACATACGGCAGACTGTTGCTACGATGAAATACAAAATAGTCCGGCGATTGCAATAAATCCTGAATGGATTATCGACAACCATACCCGATGGCATTTCTCTTATTCCAAAGAATTTCCCGATCTCACCAATCCTCAGTATGCCTATGATCCCCATAAAAACCGTATATATATAGTTACTGACCATAAGACAATTATAAGCTATAATCCTGAAACAAAAAGAGATAGTTTTATAACAGTGACTGACGGATATCCTGCATCAAGAAGTACAAACCAATTGATTTTCGATACCGTACGAGACAAGCTTATCTCTTATAGCTTAGACGAAAGTACTATTTCTGAATTTTCATTCGATACCCAAAGCTGGAGCAAAAAAACGCCACCGGTTAAAGAGCACAGTTTCTGGCATCACACTTCTTCTTTCGACGAAAAAGGAGATGCAATATTTACCTTTGGAGGATACGGGTACTATTTATATAAAAACGACTTATTTAAAATCGTTCCCGAAAAAGGGAAATGGGAAAATGACAAACTTATTGTAATACCCCCCAGATATTCTTCAGCATCGGCAATCGTAGGCGATTATATGTATATTTTCGGAGGAAGAGGATGTAAAACCGGCAAACAAGAACTCAACCCTCATATTTATTATGACCTGTATGCTGTAAATCTGAAAACCAAAGAGACAAAACTCGTTCGGCAGTTTAAAGAAAAAAGACAATTTCTGCCTTGCGGCAACATGATTTTCAACCCCACAGACTCGTGTTTTTATGTTTTAACCAGCTTAGGAAAAGGTACTCTTTTCAAAATAGAACTCAATAACTCAACTTTACAAGAAGTATCCAGTCCGATCAACCATTCCTCAATTGATTCAGACTATACGTTTTACACGCTGTTTTATTCCGAACACGACTCAAAATTATACGCCCTATTTTGTAAGAATTTTAAAGCGGGGAACTCCGATATTTCTATATTTGAGATCAATTATCCACCCATCGCCCCTTCTGACATTGAACAAAAGGTGCCTGATAAATCGAGTCAACTCATATATATCAGTATTTACATAATAAGCGGACTCCTCGTATTATGCCTGATCGGAATTTATATCTACCGAAAAAAACAGAAAAAGATCAGGTTCCAAGATATGAGCCACGAAACAGAGACCTTCAAACATCCGCACACACATAAAGGGAAAAACTGTTCGAAACAGTGCATCAACTTATTAGGCGGATTTAATATAATCGACAAAGAAGGTCAAGATATTACCGTACACTTCACGCCTATATTGAAAAATCTTTTACTTCTTATTTTATTATACAGTGAAAATGACGGTAAAGGTATAAACAGTAAAAATATCGAAGCGATTCTATGGCCTGATAAAGAAGAAAAATCGGCACGAAACAACCGCAATGTTTCTATTACGCGACTCAAATCGCTGCTCTCTGAAATCGGAGACATTCAATTATATAATGACAACCGTTTTTGGAAAATCTCCTTAGGCGAAAATGTATCTTGTGATTATTACCAGGTACTAAGCTACATGAGAGAAATCAAAAACTATCCCGAGCGCAAAGAGCAACTTTTACCCGAATTGTTAGATTATTTGATGTCGGGGCCGTTATTGCCTCATACACAAATTGATTGGGTCGATAAGTTCAAAAGTGATTATACGAGCCTTGCTATTGATTTTCTAAACAATTTATTACAAGAAAATGACTCTAACGACATAACGAAGCTGCAACTCACCGATGTTATCTTCCTATATGACTCGTTAAATGAGGAAGCCTTGACCGCAAAATGCTATATTCTATATAATTCCGGGAAAAAAGGTCTTGCCAAGAATACGTATGACAATTTTTGCAAAGAATACAATTTATTATTAGGAGAAAAATACAAATATAGTTTAGCACAGATTTTAGAGTTTGCCGAATATCACAACAAAACAAAACATACATAAAACTGAGAAGGCAATCTATAATATCTTTTTTTATATTAAATGCAATAACACAAATTTTTAATCAATATTTAATCTCTTATTCAAGCATTTCTTAATCGATATCGGCGAATTTTGTTTTTATATAATATCTAATAAAATGAAAAACAACCGATTAATAATTTTCTTGATTGCGGGATTGTTATCGAACAATGTCTCAGCAAAAAATATTTATGTATCATCTTCGGGAAATGATTTAAATCCCGGGACACAAAATGAACCTTACGCTACGTTAGGGAAAGCATTTACTATGATTGAAAACAACGATACAATTTCTATCTTAGACTTATTACGTATTCAAAATGAAGTCATGGGCGAAGGAGTTGGGCAAATGGAAAATGATTGCCTTGGAATCAAATTCCCTTCGGATAAAAAGAACATTGTTATACAAGGTACATCTTCTGAAACATGTGGTATTGATGGAACTACAATCGGATTAGGCAAACGGATACTTCAATTAGACAATGTCGACAATCTCAAAATCAAGAACATAACAATATCCAATGCTTTAAAGAACACAAATCCTCTAATAACCAATGGCGGAGCAATCACAATTCTAAACAGCAAAATCTCAATTGAAAACTGTCGTTTCAACGGATGTGGGTCAACCAATCTTCGATATGGAGGAGCCATTCAATCAGAGAATACGATTCTTTCACTAAAAAATTGTCATTTTACACAGAACAAAGCCTTATACGGAGGGGCTATCTACATCGCATCCGGAAAACTTGATATCGATAATTGTTCCTTCGAACAAGGGAATGCTTCTTTCGGTGGAGCAATCTCCACACAAGCAAACTCTGCCAATACAATCGACCCAGAAGAAAAACAAGTATCTATCGACTGCTCTCATACCTATTTTTTCCAAAACAAAGGAAATTCGGCCGGAGGAGCAATATCCATCAGTAATTCAACAAACGGCTATGCCGTTAATTTTAATGCTGAAAGCTGCTCCTTTATCGAAAATTCGGGAAGAGGTGGGGCAATCTCTCTTGACAATAAAAAGACAGGGATCAACAATTACCTGATTATAAATTCAACATTCTATAAAAACAGCACGGCAAACGATGCTGGAGCAATCATGCTTCTCGCTGGCCAAACCGGAGAAACATTTGACCTGATAAATTGTACCCTAACCGAAAATACGACAACAGGAAATGCCGGACATGGGGCTGGAATCCGCTTTTACAATGACGACACATCAACCAGTCAAACTGTATTGAAAAGAATTCTCAACTGCATCATCGAGAACAATTACGCAACAAATAATGGAAGCAAAATTCAAAGTTCTGACTTATCATTCCGCCATACACCAGACCCCTCTTACTTAATCATAAAAAACTCGTTTATCGGGAATGACGGAAACAATAATATAAATGTACAAAATTATATGGAAGAAAATCTCTTCAACTACTATTCAGCAGTAGAGTCGCTTGCCGAATTTGAAGGATCTATTCCCGACCACATACAATCTGAAAACGCTATTCCGGTAAAAAGTTCATCTATTGCCTCCAACTATGGGGATGCACGATGGCTGCAAGAGATTGGGATAAATACCGATCAAAAAGGTACAATCAGACTATTTACCGACAATCGGTGTACAATCGGCGCTATCGAAGTCACTCCGTCACTAACCCCAGGTACAGGAGAAGAAGGATCTCCCGTATATCCAAGTTACAACGGGTTGGTAATGGCAGGCTATCAAGGATGGTTCTCGGTAGAAGGAGATGATTCTGGCAACAACGGATATGTCCATTGTGGCCGCGATGGCAAATTCGAACCCGGATATGCTGGAATTGAATTCTGGCCCGACATGACCGAATACACTAAAAAATATCCCGTCAATTTTGTACATCCAGATAACAGCCAAGCCTATTTTTTCAGCTCTTCTGATCAAGAAACCGTCGATCTACATTTTAAATGGATGCAACAATATAAAATCGATGGAGTTTTTATACAAAGATTCATATCATCCATAACGAGTCCGGCAATTGGTAAAGTCTTAAAATATGCCGTAGAAGCAGCGAAAAAATATAACCGAGCGTTCTCTATCATGTACGATTGTAGCGGATTATCTACCGAGGCTGATATTTACAAAGTCCTCAACGACTGGAAAATCATTAATGCCAAATACCGATTCTCCGACCCATCTGTATGTCCGACATACTTGCAACATAACGGGAAACCATTGGTCGCATTATGGGGTATCGGGCTTAAAGACAAAGCAAGCACACCTGCCCAATTTAAAACGATAATGGACAACTTGCAGGACTTGGACGGGGAAAAACATAAATTTTCATATCTCATGGGGTCTTCATATCAATGGCGGACCGGAGGAGGAGATGCATACTCCGACACCCAAGAGCTTATCGAGGTATTAAAACAAGCCGATATTATTTCTCCGTGGGCTGTAGGCCGTTACAATTCAATAGACAAATACATGGAACGTGTAAACGACTTTTTAAAGCCGGATATACTATGGTGTAAAGCAAATAATATAGGATATGCCCCGGTCGTTTTCCCCGGATTTTCATGGAGAAATTTAAAAAATCTTGAAGTAGAAAAATATGACGAAATACCTCGCCTGAAAGGAGATTTCTTATGGAAACAAATTGCCGAAGCTAAAAAAGCCGGGGTACAAATGATCTATGTCGCAATGTTTGATGAACTGGATGAAGGCACTTGTATTTTTAAATGTGCGAATAATAAAAACACTCCGATTTTTGCAACTTCGGCCGATCCTTATGGAAAATTTTTAGGAATAGACGATGATCTGCCAACCGATTACTATCTCTTTTTAACCGGACAGGCTGCCGAATGGATAAAAGGGAATGTAACATACGGAGATAATAAGCCAGCATACAAACCCATGAATATAGCCAATAACAAGATCGATTCTCCTGTAACCGTAACATTCGCAAATGATATATTATCCATCAAAGCGAATCGCGTCGGAGAAATGTATGTACGCATCTACAACATTCAAGGTGAACTGATAAGCATGCTAAAAAATGAGAATTACGATATTCCATTCAATAAAAAAGTAGATTTATCCCTTTTCCCTAAAAGCATTTATCTTATACAAACCTTTTTCGAAAAGAAAATATCTACGATAAAGATTCAAAAATAAGCACCATTTCCTTTTAAAAGGAATCATTGCTTTTACAAGGACTTTATATTAAAAAAGGAATTTTAATGGTAAAATTTTTGCTCATTTAAAACAACAAGATGTTTCATTTTTAATAGCCGCCTTTTGCTAAAACAGGAGCCAACAGGCGACCAGCAATAATAATAAAACACTCATTTACAATAAATTAAGTGCATTTACATAAATAAAATAGCAAAAAATGAGAAACAAAGGTTTTATTGAGAAGATTAAATTCAATTTAATAAAAATTTAATATGTTTTGTAACAAAGTAATTTACACATTTTTAATATCATAAAATTTTATTTGTATTGAGTTTTTTAAGAAGATCCCGGTTCTGATCGAAAACACAGATTCTTCTTGAATTATAAAATTCACAATATTCATTAACTCTAAATTTTTACTTATGAGAACTTCTACAAAATTGTGGGCAACTGCCCTACTATTTTCGTTTTCAGCCTTTTCTTTAAGTGCAAAAGATCTTTACATTGCATCTACGAGCAATGGCGGTTCTACAGAAAATGACGGACTGACAGAGGCTACCCCGGTTGCCTTTTTAAGTCAGTTAAACAGTTCTATTGAACCCGGAGATGTGATTCATGTGAAAGGTATGATCATGATGTCTCAAGACCCTGAGAAAAAAGAAGACAGAGTATCTGGTTATATACAGCTACAAAGCGGAAAAGACGGACATCAAGGTTTCTACATTGCCGGAGATAAATGGGCCAATGTCACTTTTGTCGGAGAAAACAAAGCTACCGACGGCTTTGATTCAGAATGGCAAGGTCGGT
>CASFRL010000076.1 GCA_949297285.1 uncultured Bacteroidales bacterium | reverse complement strand
AGTTACTGTTGACGGAGGTGCCCTCTCTTTTGAGAATACGATAGAGGGTAAAGATCTCCCGTCGATCGGTCAAATCCTTTTCACATCTGGAAAATCAAAACACTTGCCCTATGGTTTTTTAGGTAGGGTTACTCAAATAACGGAGGAAGCGGGTCGGTATAGGGTCGAAACAGAGCCGGTTCCTTTAGATGCCGTGTTTGACAGGCTTGTTATAAAAGAAAGTGTCGATTTAGTGCCTGCTACCCGTGTTTCGGTCCGGAAAGATGAAGATGGATTTTTTTGTATGGAACAATCCGTAACATTCAAGCAAAACTCCGCATCGATTACCGGAACGGCCAGTCTGGGTTTTAAGTTGGATATTCATATCGATATTAATAACCGTGCTCATAAACCTCCTTATGGGTATATAATTCTGCAATCTAAGGTCTCAGGTAATTTGAATTTCAGTTTGTCGGCGGAAAAGAGATTGGAATTGAGACATCCGATAGGCAATGAGATTCCGCTATCCGCTTCTTTAAGTAATATTGCTATCTCTCCGGTATTGCAGCTATATGGAATTGTAGAGGGAGAGGGTGAAATATCCGTCGATGCAGATATGACTTATGCGAAGAAGATGATCAGTGCTATTGAATATAAAGATGGAATATGGAAAGGAAATGCGCGGGATTGGAACGGCGGTAATGATGATTTCGGTTTTAAAACTACGGCCGGTATATCGTTGAATGGCGGTTTCTTTGCGGGAATAGCAACGGCTATAGAATTGAGGTTGTTTAATAATGAAAATATGAAAATTGCCATCGAACCTGAATTCGGACTGAATGAAACAGGGAATTTTGTCATCGATTTGGCTGATACGGATTTGTTTAGAAAAAACAAAGATTCTAAAATTAAGGCCGGGTTAGGGATAAAAATTGGAGCAAAGGTAGATGCTCAAATTTTTGGAGAAGGCGCGGAATTGCAGATTCCTATTTGGGATAAATCATTTTTTGAAAAAGAATCATATCTTTTCCCTGTTTTTGAGAATAAAAGTGTCAAGATCGATAAAGACCGTAAATCGGTCTCAGCCGACTATTCTGTGGAACGTGATCTGTTATTCGGAGCTGCCGTAGGAGTGGCTTTATATAAAGGGAATCAGGTCGATTCCTATTCTAAACCTGTAAACTATTTTTTGAATGAGGACTTCTCAAATCCGTTGACATGTTCGTTCGATAACCTGCAGGATGATGTCGAATATACACTTTGCCCTTATGTGATGTGGGGAAATTTCTTTTATCCCGGTGAGCCGAGACATACGTTTACGTTAAAGAAAGAAGAAAATAACGGCTTGGTCGGGCATTGGATCGAAGTCCATTCACAAGGATATTATCATAGTTTTTCCAATCCCGAAAATAATGAAGAATGGGATATGGATATTGATAATGGAAGTGAATATATATTTTTTCCCGATGGAACTGTCATCAATATTTATGATAAACCGGAAGAAGCACCAGCAAGCAGTGTTGTAGGGTCTTGGCAATTATTCGAAAATAAATTGATTCTCAAGTTTGAAGAGAATGGAGATTATGAGCAATTGGTACCGTTTGTAAACGTAGTAGAATTGAATGAATCGATGTTGATTTTAGATAGTTATAGTAAGAATGGAAATTATGAGGCATACGAAAAGGATACTTTTATAAAGGTAATTCAATAGTAATCACTTAAATTATATTAAAATGAAAATGAAATTTTTGTATTTAATCGGAATCATGCTGATTAGCGGTTTGCTGGTATCTTGCGATAAGGATTCGGACATTGGGAGCAGTAGCGGTGAGAATAAAAAAGTAGATTTCACTTTTCTGATAGGGAAATGGGAATATATCTATGGTGACGGTGTAAAGAAATATATAACCTTCGGTGATGATGGAAGCTATTCCGTAGAACTGGTTGACGGGACTTCTCATTCGATTCCGGGAACATATTCATATAATGGCAAAAGAGGAGAAATATATATCACTTTACAAGGAGAAAAAGAACCGACAACTTATAAAGTCTGCTTATTGACAGAAAGCGAACTCGAACTTGCCGTAGCAGAAGATATAAATTTTGGAAATACGGAAACATATACGAAAGTCGGTTCGGAAAATTCGGAGGAAGATACGGACGACAGAGTATCATTCAGTACCCCTCGGTTTAGCTCTATAACAGAAACCTCAGCTTATCTTAACGGTGGGATTCATGGAAAAGGCGTAAAATTCGATTCGCGCGGAATTTGTTATTCGACAAGCCCGAATCCGACGGTAGCAGACCAAGTAATCACTGTCTCGGGAGATAGCGTGATGTATCGTATAGAAAGATTATCCAATAATACGACCTATTATGTAAGGCTGTTTGCCCGATTAGAAGGTAAAACCGTATATAGCAAGATGAATTCTTTTACGACAACATCTGCTTATGCGCCTGATAATATAATAAATAAATATCTTTGGTTATATCCAAGTACAGATAATGGTACAAAAATCGATGTTTTGACAATAAAGCATCTGAGCCAATCGGAAGGCTTAATAGATGAGAATTTAGTAGAATATTCTTATTCTGTTACGGGGTTGAGATTGGCGGAATACTTCTTAAAAGAATATGACTCCTATTATAATTTGAAATATATATATCAAATAAAATTGATTTTCACTTCAAGTTCATCTGGAAATATCAGTGGAACACGAGCAGATACAAATGGTGAAAGTGTTTCTTTTACAGGAAGTTTTTTCTTTTAATGCATTAAGTATATAAATAATGTACGATGAAAACAAAAATATAGACCATTATGTTACGAATGAAAAAATTTTTTACGCTTTTTCTGATCTTTGTACTGTTTCCGGCTATACAGACAATAGCGGGAGGTACTTATCATCTGAAAGTCGGGGACTCTCAAAGGGTGAGTTTTACACCCCATGACGGTATTTTAACCCATACCATAAGGTGGGTGTCATATTCCGCCAGTATTGATGTTTCGGAATATATCGGAACGACAGCTACGATTAAAGTATTAGCGCCGATTAGCGTCTCTCGTGTGATCGTACGATGCGAATATGAGTATATACAATATATTGGGAACTTTCCTCGTTATTTTTCGGCAGCGGAGGATTTTACGATATATGTCGATCCGTCCGATCCTACGGATATTACCCTGCAAAGCAGTCTGACCCTCAATGTCGGAGACTTTGCAACGCTGACGCCGACTCTCTATCCGGCCGGTGCAGAGACGGAACTTTCCTGGTCTTCGAGCAACAGTTCCGTAGCCTCGGTAAGTGCATCGGGAAAAGTTTTCGGAGGAGAGGCCGGGTCTGCAAATATAACGGTAAGAACGAGTAACGGATTATCGGCGACTTGTCGGGTGACTGTCAAGAATCCGGTA
>CASFRL010000075.1 GCA_949297285.1 uncultured Bacteroidales bacterium | reverse complement strand
AACGATACCGCTACATTGGCTTCGCCGCCTCCGAATGTTGCCGTAAATTCCGTGGCTTGACTGAATCGTTGATAACCCGGTGTTGCCAAACGCAACATGATTTCTCCAAATGTGACTACTTTTTTACTCATGGTTCAAATATAGTTATAAAATATCAGTGTGCAAATATACATTAAATTCTTGGATTAAAACAATCGATTGCACAAAAATAAAAATGAACTTTTTAGGTTTATTTTAGATGGCTGTTAATAAATCTGTTATGATATTCGTGCCCGTTTACGGAATTTCGGGCGTTTTTTATTCCTTCAACGAGTTCGACAAATGCTCTTTTACGACATATTTTTTTACCATTTTGAAAAGATTCGAGGCAAATATAAAATCGTTTAGAGCTTTATTGTCCGAAGAGAAGATTTCTTCGCTGTTTCCGACCCACTCTTTATAACCCTTATCTAAGAAGATGATGTTTTCGCCGATTCCCATAACCGAGTTCATGTCATGTGTGTTGATGATGGTCGTTATGTTATATTCTCGGGTGATGTCCCTGACCAGTTCGTCGATAAGAATCGATGTTTGTGGATCCAATCCCGAGTTTGGCTCGTCACAAAATAGATATTTGGGATTTAGTGCAATTGCCCGGGCAATCGCCACACGTTTTTGCATACCGCCACTTATTTCCGAGGGATATAAGTTGTCAGCCCCTTTTAAGTTGACCCTGTCCAAACAAAATTCAGCTCGTTTTATGCGCTCGGCCGAAGATTTGCGAGTGAACATCTTTAACGGGAACATGACATTTTCGATTACGGTTAAGGAGTCGAAGAGGGCCGACCCTTGAAACAGCATCCCTATTTCAGAACGTAGAGATTTAATTTGCGCTCCTGTCATTTTCAGCAAATCTTTATCGTCATAGAGTATTTGACCCAATTCTGGATGCAATAATCCTACGATCGATTTCATCAGTACCGTTTTCCCCGATCCGCTTTTTCCGATGATCAAATTGGTCTTCCCGGTATAGAATGTGGCGGAGATGTCGTGCAAAATCATTTTTCCGTCGAACGATTTTGTGACATTTTTTATTTCTATCATTGCAATAAGATTTTAGTGAGTAAAACATCGAGCAACAAAATCGTTACGCTGCTCACGACTACCGAGTCGGTGCTTGCCTGACCTACTTCGAGGGCTCCGCCTTTGACTTTATAGCCGTAGAATGATGCAACACTGCTAATAACAAATCCGAAGAAAAACGATTTGATGATCGAATACCAGATATAATATTCTATGAAATATGACTGTAACCCGTAGACGTAGCGGGATGTCGGAATTATTGAAGTGAAAATACTTACCAGATAACCTCCGAAAAGCCCTGTGAACATGCTGAATGAAACCAACACCGGGATGAATGTCACTAATGCGGTTATTTTGGGCAGAATGAGATAATTGGCCGAGTTTACACCCATGATGTCCAAGGCATCGATTTGTTCTGTTACCCGCATGGTCCCTATTTCGGAAGCGATGTTAGAACCGATTTTCCCGGCGAGGATGAGGCACATGATCGATGACGAAAACTCGAGCAGCAAAGTGTCCCTTGTTATCAATCCTACTGTATAGGGCGGAATCAAAGGCGACATGATGTTCAGTGATGTTTGTATTGCAATCACCGCCCCGATAAACAGGGAGATGGTCACAACGATAGCAATAGAGTTTATGACGAGCTGGTAAACTTCCGTAATGTATCGTCTGAAAAATTCACTCCATCGGTCGGGGATCGAAAAAACCTTACCCATTAATATAATGTATTCGCCGAACTTGTTTAGCGATTTCAGTATAAACATATCTTTTTTATTACAGAATTTAATTGCAAATACAAACTTAGGGAAAATTTTTCAGCCTTGACTGTTTTAATCTGAAAAATTGATATAAAATACCTTATCTGCAAAGGATCGGGTTATCGATAACCGGATATGAATGAGAAAAAATGAGAATATGTTTTTGCAAAAAAATAAAGAGATTAGGAATATTTTTAGAAAAATACGTGTATATTTGCCAATATAAAATATAAATAAAGTCGGCTTGTCAAAATCTTACACACCTAAATATGCGATGTGAATCGCTGAGCTCCTAAAAAAAACGGTTGCAATACCGTCTACAACACCAGAGAGATAAAGATGGGCTGACTTTATTTCTTTGTTTGTTTGTAAAATTTAAAACGGTAGCTTATCGAAGTTCGTGAAAATCTTTACCTTTGCAGAAAAACAGATCGAAAACAAATCAAGCATCAAGTATGACAGAAAAATTAGCTCAGGATATTGAAACGGAACAAAAAACAACCGATGTCTCTGCAGGGCACGATGATGGTTTAATGGTATTGAGAACCGATAATCTGGTTAAGAAATACGGTCAAAGGACGGTTGCCAATCATGTGTCGATCAACGTAAAACAAGGGGAGATTGTCGGATTGTTGGGGCCGAACGGAGCCGGAAAAACGACAACGTTTTATATGACTACCGGTTTGGTTACTCCCAATGAAGGCCGGATTTTTCTGAATGATCTTGAGATTACCAAATTCCCGGTCTATAAACGTGCCCAACATGGAATCGGATATTTGGCGCAAGAAGCTTCTGTGTTTCGTAAGATGTCTGTCGAGGATAATATACTGTCGGTTTTGCAGATGACCGGTAAAAGTAAAGAGTTCCAAAAAGAGAAATTGGAAAGTCTGATTGCCGAATTTCGTTTGCAGAAAGTGCGGAAAAACTTGGGTGACCAGTTATCGGGGGGTGAACGTCGTCGAACCGAAATTGCCCGTTGTTTGGCAATCAGTCCTAAATTTATCATGCTCGACGAACCTTTTGCCGGTGTCGACCCGATTGCCGTAGAAGATATACAATATATTGTGTATAAACTTAAAGAAAAAAATATCGGTATCTTGATTACCGACCACAATGCTCCCGAAACATTAAGTATTACCGATCGGGCTTATATGTTGTTCGAAGGAAAGATTTTGTTTCAGGGAACTTCAGAAGAACTTGCTGTCGATCCGGTAGTGCGTGAAAAATATCTCGGGCGTAATTTTATCTTCCACCGCAAGAAATTCGATTAATCGTTCCCGGAAACAGAAAGTCGGACGATGCAGAATGACTTAGGATGCAGACTCTCTTTTTTTTACGTATTTGTAGAGGATGCCGCTACATAGGATAAAGAGTATAAGACTGAATATTGCCATATATAAGCTCCCATTTCCGGTAGTGCCGACTTCTTCGAAATAAGAAAGATCATAACCTTTATCTTCTATATAATGGAATACGACAGTCATGCTGTTGTTGAAAAAATGAGCGGTTATCGGTAACCATATATTCCCCGACCATACAAGCAAATAACCGAAAAATGCTCCGAGCAACATACGGGGAACGAATCCGAAAAATTGAAAATGCACGGCACTGAATATAATCGCGCCGACCCATATCGCAACATGATGATTTTTTGTCTTCTCCCACAATAGCCTTTGTAAAAGTCCTCTGAACAAACTCTCTTCTCCGATACCTGTTAAGATACCGACAACAACCACAATCAGCAGCAGATTTCCCAAAGATTGCATGTCCAGCAATTGGTCGGTAATAGATTGAGCGGCGGCTTCTTTTTCACGAATCCATGTCTCTATGGCCGAAAAACTTTCGGGCAATTTCAAAGACTGGTTCCAGTCGATGATCAGGTTCATAAATGGAATGACCGCAATCATACAGACGATAACTCCGAGAATTGCGCCCAGCGATGGTCTCTTGTCCATTTGCAAATATTTGAACGGATGAGGGCTGAATAATCCGGCAGAAATAACAGCCGTAAGAAAGAAAAGGAAAATACATTGTATAAACATACTTCCAATAAGAATATCAGACAAGGATAAAATGGTGTGAAAGCATTTGTCGAATCCCCATGTCAGCAATGCCGACACAATAAGCATTACCAGCATGACACATAGCATGATGAATATCTTTGTCCAGAAAGAGACTTTACCGTATATATTTGAAAAGGCCATATCGAAAGATTTAAAGAATAGACAACTTAATTTATGATAATGATCAGTACGAGCAATAGTGTAAATATCAGCTGATTCCGGGCTGTTTTCCCTAAGACCGGATTTAATGCCGTCCCTCTGTTTTTTATTAATTTATTCCACGTTTTCAAATGTATTCCTAAATACAAAAGGGCAGCGATATATCCCGGAATACCATTGGTAATCCAGATGTGGTAAGTTGCCAATAAAGCGATGATACCGTTCGAAAGATATGCATATTCGGCAAATTTCCGTCCGAATATGACAACGAGCGTTCTTTTGTTCGAAGCCTCATCGGTTTCCTTGTCTCGGTAATTGTTTACCATTAAGATATTGACCGATAACAATCCCATGGCAATACTGCAAAGGAAAACCTGCCAATCAAAATATAGTGCCTGAACGTAAAATGTGAAATTGACAGCGATAAGACCGAAAAATATAAACACGGCAATATCGCCTAATCCGTGATACGATAGGGGGTAGGGACCGGCAGAGTAGGCTATGGCAAAAAATGCGATGAAGATACCAACGACAATAAGTTCCCAACCGCCAATAGGAATAAGCAGGCATCCGGTGATACAAGCCAAAGCTAACGTTATACCGGTAGCGTAAAGCATTGCTGTGGGTGAAATGTCGCCCGAAGCCACGGCTCTGCGAGGCCCTACACGGTCGGCGCGGTCGCTTCCTTTTTTGTAATCGAAATAATCGTTGCCTAAATTTGAAGCGATTTGGGCTAATAAGGCGAATATAAGGCATATAACGGCTACATATCCGTCGAAAGTATTTTGATGCCATGCATATGCCGAAGCTGCGATGACCGGGCTTATCGATGTCGGTAAAGTACGAGGTCGAGCCGCTTCTAACCAGTTCTTTATCATAGAAATTATCTTAAACTTCTTTTTCGTTTCCTTCTTGCATAATACCGAAACAGGCTTGGATGGCCTTGCGTATTATGTCTGCATCATCTTTGTTCTCTTTCAAAATCGAAAGTACAAAGCTAAGATATTTTTCTTTATTTGCCAATCCGCATAAGTGGGTTACCCGGCTTTGGGGAAGCATACCCTTTTGATTATACACTCTTAAAATAGCAGGATAATCTTCGTCTTGAACATATTGGGTAAACTCTTTGAGAATACTCTTGTATATAGCGTCGGTATCGATATTATCGGTCAATGTCTCTATATGGTGAGTAAATTCTTCAATAGTATTCAACCGACGGTCGATCGAGTATTCGATTTCCCGGCGAGTACGGTGTCGAGTATGCAATAGCGCTTGCGATTCGATCTCTTTCTTGAAAAGAGCGATAACATTTTGTTTGACGGCATGAAATACCTCATCTTCATTTTGTAGCATCCGTCGGGCAACAACCCGTATGATAGGTTCGAGCATCAATAAGTTTTCTACTTCCGCCACGTTCGGAACGAAGATGTTGCGTTCTCTCAAATATTTGATTTCGCGCAACGTACGTCGGTCTCTATCGACGATGCCTTTTGAATCGAGGTGGTGGAAGTTTTTCATTTCGGCGAAAGCCTTGGTCGTTTCAATGACTTTGGAACATCCTCCGAGGGGTTTCACCATATATTCTGGAAAGATGTAAGGATATAGTTTTATATCGATACTTGACGAATCTGTCCCTTCGATAAAAAGAATAGGTTTTCGGCTTCCCAACAGCTCGAGGTAAACTTCTTCGGGGAACGATTCCTGGTTTTCTATAAATTCATAATCCCAAGAATGGCGTTCGGCATCATACGATTTCACCCAAATTCGTATTCCTCCGGATCTTGTCGTCGCAAATTCGATGTCATGAGTTAGATACACAAATGTGCAGTCGGGTCGTTCTTGTTCGATGTAATCCCATAAAGTACTCATAATCGAGCGGTGAAGATGCACTTCAGGGTCTTCGATAATTAAAATAGAGTTGGGGTTTGCAAATAATGCTGCGGCAATCAGGTAGAACACAACTCTTTCGCCTTGACTCATGCGCAAAGCATTGTAGGGATTGAGACTTTTTTCCGACACGATTTCCAGACGGTCCGATTTACGCAATAAACGGCTGTGCGGGAATATCTTTTCCCAAATGGTCTGAGTACGGTCGAGCCGTGTAACCGGAATTGGCACACCGGTTTCATTTCTCAGTCGTTCTTTATATTCTGTCAAAGTCTTGAACTCTTCATATTGAAGAAGATAAAACAATTGCTCAAATTCTGTTTGAATACGAAACGCCGGATCCTCTCCGAATGTGTCTTTAAATTGTCTGGCGATAGAGTTGGGCGATTCTGACGAACCGGGTACAATGCAAACCGAATTTAATGCAGATATACGGAATGCTTGTTCTGGATATTCTTGCTCTATTTTTTCCCCGAAACGGCTTTTCCCCGCACCATTTGCACCGATTATAACAATATTATGAGGATTCTGTAAAACAATTCTTTTCGATGAATCGTTTTTGGGAGGTAACGTGATTTCCATATATAAACATGTTATATCGCTTGAAACTTCTATTTTTCAAATGTACGGAATAATCGTTTATAAAAAGTGTTTGACTGCCATTTTTTTTTTACTTTTGAGGCAGGAAATAAAAATAAAAAATTATGTTTTCAGGAATTGTAGAAGAAGCCGCTACTGTTGTGGCTCTTAAAAATGAACAGGGGAATTTGCATCTGACCCTTTCGTGTTCGTTTACAGACGAGTTGAAAATAGATCAAAGTGTGGCACACAACGGCGTGTGTCTTACCGTAGTGGATATAAAACAAGGAACATATACTGTAACGGCGATTCAAGAAACGCTTGAGCGGAGTAACTTGGGATTGTTGAAAGTCGGAGATAAAGTCAATCTCGAACGGAGTATGATGATGAACGGTCGTTTAGATGGTCATATCGTTCAAGGACATGTCGACCAAACAGCTCGTTGTACGGCCGTAGAAGAGGCTGACGGCAGCTGGTATTACACTTTTGTATATGATTTCGATAAAGAAAAAGCACGACAGGGCTATATGACCGTAGAAAAAGGTTCGGTAACGGTGAACGGTGTCAGTCTGACGGTTTGTAACTCTAAAGACGACAGTTTTCAGGTAGCGATCATTCCTTATACGCACGAACATACCAATTTCCATCAGATTACAGTCGGCAGTATCGTAAATCTTGAATTCGATATTATCGGCAAATATATCAGCCGAATGATGAAATATGCAGACTAAATATTAAAAATATGGATTTTCTTTCTCTCGTAAAACAACGGCAAAGCGATCGGGCTTTCGATCCGGAACGGCCTGTCGAACCCGAAAAACTGGAACGTATTTTGGAGGCCGGTCGGTTAGCACCGTCATCTTGTAATTCGCAGCCTTGGCATTTTATCGTAGTTGATGATCCGGAGTTGAAAAACCGGGTGGCAGATACCACATCGAGCCGGGTGTTAAATATCAACCATTTTACCAAACAAGCTCCCGTACACATTGTCATCGTTGAGGAAAGTGCCAATATTTCGTCTGGATTAGGCGGTTGGATCAAGCGGAAACATTTTCCTCAGATCGATATCGGAGTTGCCGCAGCACATATCGTATTGGCTGCCGCTGCCGAAGGATTGGGAAGTTGTATGTTGGGATGGTTCGACGAAAAAGCAATGCGCAAAGTCTTGGGAATCCCATCCGGAAAAAGAATCATACTCGATATCGTGTTGGGATATTCTGTTCAGGAACATCGTGAGAAAAAGAGAAAATCGGCAGATACGGTAATCTCGACCAACCACTATTAGTCTTGAATGAAAAATAAGAGCGTGTACAATTTTGTACACGTTTTTTTTTACATTATTTTTGCGTGAAAAATCAGATAATCATAATGAGCGATCAACGTTACAACCTGCGCGGTGTTTCTGCATCTAAAGAAGATGTGCATAACGCCATAAAAAATATCGACAAAGGGATTTTCCCAAAAGCCTTCTGTAAAATTATTCCGGATATTCTTGGCGGAGATCCTGAATACTGTAATATCATGCATGCTGACGGTGCCGGGACAAAATCTTCGTTGGCATATATGTATTGGAGAGAGACCGGCGATCTTTCGGTTTGGAAAGGTATTGCACAAGATGCGCTTATTATGAACATTGATGATCTTCTGTGTGTCGGCGCTACGGACAATATCCTTGTATCATCGACAATCGGACGTAATAAACTGTTGATACCCGGTGAAGTAATCTCTGCCATTATCAACGGAACCGATGAGTTATTGTCTGAGTTGCGTGAATTGGGCGTAAATGCCTATGCTACCGGAGGGGAAACCGCTGATGTAGGAGATTTGGTACGTACAATAATCGTGGACAGTACGGTGACCTGCCGGATGAAGCGTTCGGATGTCATATCCAATCATCGGATACAGGGAGGAGATGTGATTGTCGGGATGGCATCTTATGGACAAGCAACCTACGAAAAAGAATATAACGGGGGAATGGGTAGTAACGGACTCACTTCGGCCCGTCATGATGTATTTGCCAAATACTTGGCAAAAAAATATCCCGAAAGTTATGATGCTGCCGTTCCCGATGATCTTATTTACTCGGGAAGACTCAGCCTCACGGATGAGATTGAGGAATTGGGGATTGATGCCGGGAAACTTGTTTTGTCTCCTACACGTACTTATGCTCCGGTAATCAAAAAATTATTGGATTATATGAGACCCGAAATACATGGGATGGTTCATTGTTCGGGTGGAGCACAGACAAAAGTGATGCACTTTGTCGAGAATGTAAAAGTTACGAAAAACAATTTGTTCCCTATTCCGCCTCTATTCAGGATAATACAAGAGCAGTCGGGAACCGATTGGCAGGAAATGTATAAAGTATTTAACATGGGACACCGCATGGAGGTATATGTCGCACCAGAGCATGCACAAGAAGTAATAGACATTTCCCGTTCGTTCGGAATCGATTCCCAGATTGTCGGTTTTGTTGAAAAATCGGATAAAAAGCAATTGGTTATCGATTCGGAATTCGGACATTTCGAATATTAATTCTTCGGACGAAACCAATATTTCTTTAAAATAAAAACGCCATCCGGAAAATCAATTTTCCGGATGGCGTTTTTACGTTAGAATTATTTTATTTTACAGGAATCTGTTTGGCCTCTTTTGCCTCAGGAAGGGCTTTTTTAGGAATTGTAACTTTCAATATGCCGTTTTCCTGTTTGGCTTCGATTTCTTCCTTATTGATGTTTTCCGGTAAGACCAAAGTCTGTCGGAATTGAGAATAAGAAAATTCGCGCCGTAAGAATTTTCCTTTTTTATCGTTTTCTTCTTTTTCCTTTTTATTTTCTACCGTGATGATAAGATGATCGTTATCATCGATGTGAACATTAAAATCATCTTTGGTAAGTCCTGGAGTTGCTATTTCAACTTGATATTCTTTGTCGTTCTCGATAATATTTACAGCGGGAGCCGAACTGTTGGATTTTGCGATCCATTCATTACCGAAAAAATCATTAAAAATGCCCGGTAACCAGTTTTGTGAATGTTTTACAGGTGTCATAATTGTACCTCCTAAAATTAAATTAAACGTATAACAATTAAGTAATAGGACTTTTATCTGTACAAGCCAGGTTCAAAATCCTGTTATGACAAAAGCAAAGAGCGTGCCACAGAAAAATTTATAGACTGATTGTCAGTTAAAAAAACGATATAACTTCAAATTTTATTGGGTAATGGCAATATCATAACGCAATAGCGAAAATTGAATATAAAAAGGGTATCCCTCCAACTTTTTATTTCCTTCGGTACTTTTATGAAAATAGTAGCGTTTTCCCTTATCGAAACTCTCTATTTCAAATTGCCGGGTCGTATGCGGTAATAGTTCACCATCGACCATTACCTCTCTGTAATTGATCATCTTCCCATTGGGAGCCCGGTAAGTGATTTTCAATTTGACCCGGGTTACCAAATTCTCGGTATTATTTTGTAACATAAACGTCTCGGTGCGGTCGTTCAATCGTTTTTCGAAACCTAACATATCTATGGCGTGGGCAAAATCGGTTTTTCTGACGCTTCCCGACTTACTGCAAACCGTATCTTGAGGCAGAGTCTTATGAGGTGCGGTTTGTTCCGGTTGCGTACGGGGTATAAACGGATTTTTCGGAACACTGTTTTGTCCGAACATCGGAAACATATAATTTGAGAGAAACAGAATGATTAAGAAGTGTATACATTTCATGACATTGTGACATAAATAGTTAACGTTAATTGCAAAAATAAGATTTTTAGTATAAACGAACCTCTTTTTGCAGAGAAAATATATTTCCGATGATTTCGCTATATTTGCAAATAGAAATAATATGTATGATAGACAATTTCATTGCAATAGATTTCGAAACGGCCAACAAATATAGAAGCAGTGCTTGTGCGATAGGTTTGGTTATTGTTAATAACGGGCAAATCGTAAAAGAATGGGGGTCTCTGATAAAGCCTCAGCCTTTTTTCTTTTCATATTGGAGCACTGCCATACACGGGATTACCCCCGAAATGGTAAGTGATGCACCTCTCTTTGAAGAGGTTTGGAGCAAGATCGCGTCATGGTTTACGCAGTGCGATGCAATTGTGGCACACAATGCTCCTTTCGACATGAGTGTTTTACAAGCATGTCTCGAAAGAGCGCAAATAGCCGGATACTTACCCGATAGTATTTGCACTTACCGCTTGGCCCGTAAAAAATTACCTTTTTTGAGAAACCACAAACTAAATACGGTAAGTGAGTATTTTCACATACCGCTCAATCACCACGATGCGTTAAGCGATGCCCGGGCTGCGGCACTGCTAATGCTACGTCTTTCTGAGATTTAATCAAATTTGCGAGAATCGGGATAAAGTAAATATTGTTTTCTTAGCTGCCGATATTTTTGTAATTCTGCAGACCAACTTTGTTTTATTTGTGATTCGCTTTTTCCGGCAATGATATCCTTTCTTACCTGCGAGTTTCCCATCAACATATCAAAAAAACGAGGACGTGTAAAAAATGAGGCTCCACAATCGGCAATTTGATAAAAATCGAGAATATACTTCAACGATAATCCTCCGACCGGCTCGGTTTTTCGCAAATCGAGACCGAAACAACGCTTATCTTTCTGCAACGGGTTTTTATCAAAACCGGGAAGTGCACGAGGAACAAAACTGAATGTGCCGAATTTCTTATCGGGATATCCCAATACCTGAAACGGGAAATGTGTTCCCCTCCCCACACTGACATCGGTTGCCTCAAAAAAACATAACGACGGATAGAGCGCAACAGAACGACTGTTCGGCAGATTAGGAGAAGGTTTTACCGGAAGAATATAAGGATCTCCATGTTTCCACTCTTTTACGGGAATTACCGTAAGTTCTAACGTATTTGTATTTCCCCAATTTTCGCCCCGAATCATCTGGGCCAATTCTCCGACAGTGAGACCATGCAGAACAGGAAGGGGCAAGGCTCCGACAAACGAACGCAAAGAATCTTGCATTATAGGTCCGTCAACATAATCGTTCGGATTCGGGCGGTCTAACACAACCATCTCAACACCAAATTCGGCACAAGCCTGCATGACATAATACATAGTGCTTATATAGGTATAAAATCGTGTACCGACATCCTGAATATCAAAGACAACAACATCGATTCCCGAAAGCTGTTCCCGAGTAGGTTTCTTGTTTTTCCCATAAAGAGATATGACGGGTAAACCAGAACGCACATCACGACTGTTTACAACAGTTTCTCCGGCATCTGCATTGCCTCGAAAACCATGTTCCGGTGCAAAAACCGATTTCACGGAAATTCCTCGGCTTAAGAGCGTATCTAAAAGATGAATCTGTTTTGCTCCTACCAAAGAGGTGTGATTGACAACCAACCCTACCCGTTTAGACTTCAATAGCGGAATGATTTTATCGATTTGGTCTGCCCCATTCTGTACGGAAAAGGCTAAAGGCATATTCCACAATAAAATCAAAAATGTCAGCAATAATACCCGGTATTTCATTTCTTTATTTTTTATTATGTACAAATATAAGGAAAGGCGAGTGCAAGGGCAAGACGAAAACAAAGTTTTCAAGTTTCGACGCTGCCGAGTCGCCGCCTATGTTCTGTAAATATAGTAATACGGACAATAAAATTTTCAAATTCGGTTTGGTCGGCCCATTTTTTTATTTTTAAATATACTTATAAATTCTGCAAAATAAAATGATTTGGGCGATTTTATTGCCCGTTTCCTAAATAAGTGGAGCTAAATGTTATTGATTTAAAAAATATAGTAGCAAAAAGATTGTATTTTTTCTTTTATTCTATACAAAAGTGTTATATTTGTGCTTTCAAAATACCTATATGGTGATATAAAAAATGAATAGATAAAATGTTTTGATCGGATAAGTAATCTTAATCGATTGTGTATCATTAGAATAATAAGAAAAATAAGAAATAAAATGGCATTGATTATTCCTAAACAGTATAAACTGAAATTGCTTCCCGAAACTACCGAACAGGCAATAAAGACACTGAAGGTGAGTTTTCAGGAAAAATTATCTAAGTCATTAAACCTTCGTCGGGTGACGGCTCCGTTATTTGTATTGGCGGGAACAGGTATCAATGACGATCTTAACGGACATGAACGAGCCGTTACTTTCCCGATTAAATGTATGGGCGACCGGAAAGCGGAGGTCGTACATTCTCTTGCCAAATGGAAACGGTTGAAGTTGGGGGCGTACGGGATTGCCCCGGGATATGGACTCTATACCGATATGAATGCGATCCGTTCGGATGAGGATTTGGATAATTTACACTCTTTGTATGTAGATCAGTGGGATTGGGAACAGACAATTACAGAACAAGACCGTAATTTGGATTATCTTAAAGAAATTGTCCGTAAAATCTATAATATTATTAAGGAGTTAGAAAGTCAGGTGTATGCCAGTTTCCCGCATATAACTCCGGCTTTACCCGATAAGATAACTTTTATTCACGCCGAAGAGTTGCTGCAAATGTATCCGACGTTACCTCCAAAAGATCGGGAAGCAAAAGCAGCCAAAAAATATGGGGCAATATTTATTATCGGTATCGGCGGTAACCTTTCGAACGGAGAGCCCCATGACGGTCGTGCCCCCGATTATGATGATTGGATTTCTATGAATTCGGATGGATATAATGGCCTGAATGGTGACATTATTTTATGGAACTCTATATTGGAATGTCCTTTTGAACTTTCTTCTATGGGAATTCGTGTCGACCGTATCGCCTTGCAACGGCAGTTAAGTATTTGCAATTGCCTCGAACGGGAAAAATTAGATTTTCATAAAGCATTGTTGGCCGGAGAGTTACCATTATCTATCGGAGGAGGAATCGGACAATCACGTCTTTGTATGTTCTTGTTACAAAAGGCCCATATCGGAGAGGTGCAAGCAAGTATCTGGCCGGAAGAACAGATTGCCGAATGTGCCAAAAATCACATCTATTTGTTATGATAATGACTGAATAGTCAGGCAGGTCCTTGGGCTTATGTATTTAGGTCGTATATAAATTAAAAGTTTGAGAGATATTATAATTGCAAAAAGCTGTGTAAAAATTTTTCTTTACACAGCTTTTTGTCGTTTTGAGAAATAGTGATACTATTTTGTCAGGTGTTTATTTATAAAGTTCCAAGCACCTTCCTTATAGTAGCGATGTCCTCCGTTGCCGACATAGAGTTCGCAATTATCCGGAACCCCCGCAGCAGTATATATCTTTTTTAGATTTGAAAAAGCTTTTTTTGCCTCTTCCAAAGGAAACATGTTATCCTCTTTCCCATTCAAAGCGCAGAAATAGCGAGGAGCTGTCAAGCCTGCAATATCAGACATTTCTCCATATTCAAGTATTCCGGGGACATAGTTGCATTCACAATGATACATAGAGCCTATACTTCCTGTAAATGTACAAAAGTATGAAGAGGGAATCGAAATTGATATACGAGTGTCACAAGCTCCGGCAAAAAGTGTGGTAGTACCTCCTCCGGAATTACCAGAGACAATAATATTCGATTTGTCGATAGGTAGTTCGGCCAATGCCCAATCAATCAATTTAGAAATATCCCACACTCTGTCGCCAATAGGTGTACGTCCTACTAATAAATCATGCATTAACTGTGTTCGACAAGAGTATGGAATGTCTTTTGCTTTGTCTTCCGATGTACGGGTTTTCCCAAATCCTCTCGATGTAGGAGCAATAGCGATAAAGCCATTTTGTACAGCTTGTACAGCAACATTTCTTTCTCCGACTTCGCCTTCGATACGTTCCTGTTCCGAAAGGTATATACCGGCATAAGTTTCTGTATTTTTACCATGTCCGTGTGGTGTGATCATTAAGGGCAATTTCCCCTCTTTATTTTTAGGTAATAAAAGAACAAAAGGAAGAGGTACTGTCGGTTCTGTCCAGATTTCCCACCTTTCTCTAATTGCATATCCAATATCTTCTGAATCGATTTTTCGAACTTTAACTTTAAAAGAAGATAATTGTTTTTCTAATTGAGAAATGCCTAATTTTTCTTTTAATTTATTTCGAAATTCTTTTTGCCAGACTTCAAATTCTTTTTGTGTCGATCCTTTGAATGCGTATTTCATTTCGGCATTGTCATAAAGATCATTGTAGTAAGCCGATGCAGAGAAACTGTCTTGGTATGCAAGATTCCTTTCTTTGGAAATATTGTTGTTTTGTGTTATTCTTTTACTATTTGTACATTGAAAAGTAAATAATGCGATTGTCAATAATGCCGACCAATAAATTATCGATTTCATGGTTATATTGTGTTTTTATTTTATTAATGTAAACAAACCTAAATAGGAAACAAATATACTTAATCCTTTATAAAAGGACGGATATAAGTGTGGTTATAACTCTTTTAAAAGCATAATAAATATTAATTTAAATATTTTCTTGCTATTTTTTTTATGTGCATATATCTGTCGATAACTTTACTACATTTTTCGGTATCTCACATTTTATTAATACCTTTGTGTAACAAAAAATAAAAAGAAAATTTTATGCCATCTTTACGTTTTAGAGTTGTTGAAGAGGCTTTCAAGAAAAAAGCTGTTCCAGTAGATCGCCCGGCGGAACGTCCGTCCGAGTATTTTGCCAAGTATGTATTTAATCGAGAGAAAATGTTCCGCTATTTGCCACGGAAGACTTATGATGCTTTGGTCGATGCTATCGATAACGGAAAACCCTTGAATCGGGAAATTGCCGATACCGTTGCTGCAGGAATGAAAAAATGGGCGATTGAGATGGGAGTGACCCATTATACCCATTGGTTCCATCCGTTGACTGATGGTACGGCAGAGAAACACGATGCTTTTGTAGAGCACGACGGAAAAGGGGGGATGGTCGAAGAATTTTCCGGGAAATTGCTTATCCAGCAAGAGGGTGATGCCTCAAGTTTTCCGAACGGAGGAATTCGCAATACGTTTGAAGCCCGTGGATATAGTGCTTGGGATCCCTCTTCTCCGGCATTTATTGTCGGTGATACATTATGTATTCCTACAATTTTTATTTCATATACAGGTGAATCGCTCGACTATAAAGCTCCATTGTTAAAATCGATCGATGCCATTACGTCGGCGGCTTTGAATGTGTGCAAATATTTTGACCCGAATGTAAAAAAAGTATATTCTTATTTGGGTTGGGAGCAGGAGTATTTTTTGGTGGATGAAGGTTTATATGCTGCCCGTCCCGATTTATTGTTGACAGGTAGGACCTTAATGGGGCATGAAAGCTCGAAAAATCAACAACTTGAAGATCATTATTTCGGAGCCATTCCTACTCGTGTGTCGGCTTTCATGCAAGAGTTGGAAATAGAAGCTCTTAAATTGGGAATTCCGGTAAAGACCCGTCATAACGAGGTTGCTCCCAATCAATTCGAATTGGCACCGATCTATGAAGAATGTAATTTGGCGAATGATCATAATCAGGTTATTATGGAACTTATGCGTCGGGTTGCCCGTCGGCATGGGTTTCGGGTATTGCTCCACGAAAAACCTTTTAAAGGAGTAAACGGATCGGGCAAGCATAATAATTGGTCTTTGGGAACAGATACCGGGGTACAATTATTGGCTCCGGCAAAAACACCCGAAGGAAATTTGCAGTTTGTTACATTCCTTGTGAATGTGATAATGGCTGTTTATAAGCACAACGCGTTGTTAAAAGCCAGTATATCATCTGCTACCAATGCTCATCGTTTGGGAGCAAATGAAGCACCGCCTGCCATAATTTCTATCTTTTTGGGGGCGCAGATGTCGAATGTCCTTGATGCTTTGGAGAGCAGTCCGGATGATGCCGTAATAGAATTGTGTGATAAAACCGGAGTGAAACTCAATATCTCTCAAATTCCAGAGTTGCTTATGGATAATACCGATAGAAATCGGACTTCTCCATTTGCTTTTACAGGAAATCGTTTTGAATTCAGAGCCGTCGGCTCTTCGGCCAATTGTGCTGCTGCAATGATTGTACTTAATTCGGCAGTTGCTCATCAACTTCAGCTTTTCAAGGAAGAAGTCGACAAGAAAATCGCACTTGGCGGGAGCAAAGAGAAATCTATTGTGCAAGTATTGAAAAAATACATAGAAGAGAGTAAGCCCATCCGGTTCGACGGTAACGGATATAGTGATGAGTGGAAAGCTGAAGCTGCAGCTCGCGGTTTGGATTGTGAAACCAGTACCCCGGTTATTTTTGATGCTTACATAAAACCTTCTTCTGTCGAGATGTTTTCGTCCGTAGGCGTAATGAATGCGGTAGAATTGGCTGCTCGTAATGAAGTAAAATGGGAAATGTACACTAAAAAGATACAAATCGAGGCACGGGTAATGGGAGATTTGGCTCTAAATCATATTTTACCTGTTGCAACTAAATATCAAGCTCTTTTGCTGGATACGGTGTGCAAAATAAAGGCGGTATTTCCTTCGGAAGAAGCTGAAGCGATTTCTTCTAAAGACATGGAGATCATCCGTAAGATTGCTCGTCATGCCTTGTCGATACAAGAGATGGTTGCGACAATGGTCGATGCTCGTAAATTGGCAAACAAAATAGAGGATGAGAGAGAAAAGGCAATTGCATATCACGATACTGTTGCCCCGATGTTGGATGAGATACGGTATCATATCGATAAACTTGAATTGATTGTCGATGATCAGATGTGGCCGTTGCCTAAGTACAGAGAAATGTTGTTTGTTCGTTAAATCCTGAATATTAAAAAATAAAGGAGGCGGTTGTTACAACAACCGCCTCCTTTATTTTTTATGTTATGTTATTTTATTTGCAAGCAAAAATGGCAATGTTATTTTTTACCATATCTTGATAAGCCATAACGCCGGCTTTAGAAAGTTCTATGGTCATTGATTCTCCGTTTGCATTATACATATTTACGTGATTGTCATCGATAAATGTCATGAATTTTGTGCTTTGACCATTTGTTTCTACCGACCAAGATTTATCGTTGTCGTCAAATGCAAGTTCTATTGTGTTGTTTGTCGTTTCGTCAGTGATGGTATATCCGTTTTGGTGGGTTTTTACCAAAAAATCGTGACCGTTTTCACCTTTGAGATGTTGGGTGTTTTCGGCAATAGGATTAGATCCTGACCAGAATTCGATAGAGTTAAATATTATCACATCGGCAAAAACCGATAATTCATATGCCGGGAGAATGCAGAATGCCAGAAATACAAGTTCACTCACGAACTTATTTCCACCTACACCCTTATTCCAGTTATGGAGTTTACTCGTCAATCCAAAAGATCCTATGCAGGAAGAAAACATAAGACAACTGCACAATAATACGACAATAGCCATGGTAAATTTGTTCCTTTTCATAATTGTATGCATTAAAATAGTTTATATTAATCTATATTCAAAAGATTCCGTATGTAGATTGTTTGATCTATTGCAAATATAAAATAAACATTAGATAAATACAACAATCGGTGCCGGTTTGTTATAATTTTATCCCTTGTTGTAAATAAATATTATGAAATTATTTGTATAAACTAAGATTTGTCTTCAAGTCTATTTGTTTAAAAGTTTTTGATGATTCATCCAGTCGAAGAGCAGATCTTGCCATATTTGATAATATGCAAAATCCTTATGACAACCCCACCCATGTCCTCCGGAAGGGAAAATATACATGGAGGCATCGATACCGTTTTCTTTAAGTTTGTTATAGAATAGAGTACTGTTTTCCGGTAAAACGCTTTTGTCGTCGTCACTTAACAAAAGCAGAGTAGGAGGTGTTGTCTTAGAAATTTGTTTTTCGTTCGAGAAATTATCGTTTTCAACGCCTTTTCCCAATAAATTTTCTTTACTCCCTTTATGAGTCAGTTTATTGTCCATAGAAATGACAGGATAAAAAAGAATCATAAAGTCGGGGCGATTCTGAGGATCAAAGTGAGTCCCGAGCGTGGATGCTAAATGACCGCCGGCTGAAAATCCGCTAACTCCTATACGATTAGGGTTTATACCCCATTCGGATGATTTTTGTCGGATAATGTTCATTGCCTCTTTTGCATCGTCAAGAGGAATATTACAATGTCCATTAGGCAGTCTGTATTTTAAGATTATTCCGGCAACACCTTTTTGGTTGAGTAATTTTGCAAAGTCATGGCCTTCATGTTGCATGGCTTGTAATGCATAGCCTCCTCCCGGGCAAATCAAGACAGCCGTTCCTGTATTTATTTTTTTATCCGGTAAATATACATACATTTCTGCCGTGTGGCTATTCAATAATCTGCCACCATCTATTGTCTCTTCCGGTGCAGAAATATTGTTGCTTTCTTTGGGACCGTTCGGCCATACCGGTACGGTAAACGGGGTTTGAGAGAAAATCATCGTGCTAAAAAATAATGCCATAATAGAAAATATCCATTTCATAAATCAAAGGTATTAAGATTTTATTTTTGTTTTATAATACTCATACAGTTTTAGTACCTTATTCACATAGCTATATGTTTCGCGCCCCCTGAAGTATCCGAATTTGCAGACTTCATCGTTAAAGTACTCGGGGTTGCTTTTCAACAAGATATATTCGGCAACATTACCATCCCATTTCTGCGGATCTTTCCCGTATTTTTTTGCTAAAGCGATAGCGTCCAGAACATGCCCTATTCCGGAATTGTATGCGGCTAAGATAAATTTTATGCGTTCTTCAGGATTTTCTATTGTTGCAAAACTTTGGTTTAGAGCACCCATTATTTTGATTGCTGTTGCAATATTTTTTTCCGGATTTTGCATATCTTTTTCCGACAATCCATAGCTCCTGGCCGTACGAGGCATGATTTGCATCAACCCTTTAGCTCCGGCCCACGATATGACTGCCGTGTCGAATTTCGATTCGTGGTAGGCTTGTGCGGCAATCAGTCTCCAGTCCCAGTTCTGTTTTTGGGCATATTTTTTAAATAAATGATCATAAACGGAGATTTGTCCTTTTTTGATCGATAATACCTCCGGTGCAGAAGAGTTTTTACTCAATTCGAAATAACGCTTTAATATCTCTCGATACTTAGAACTTTTCGTATTGTTTTTTGCCCATTGGTCGACAGCTTTAGCCAGTTCCGGTTCGTCTGTCCTTACGGCCCACGTCGATCGTTGGGGAAAACTGACATTGAGACGTATGTCTATGTTGTTATAATAAGTTTTGTTAAGGCGAGCTATATTATTATCGGCAAAGGTATAATCTATTTTACCGTTAGCGACCATTTCTATCAAATCTTCGGTAATGATCGTATCTTTGTTCATCAAATGGATGTCGATACCTCCACCCAACTCGTCATTCAGATTATTGATACGGGTTTCATATTTCGAGTCTTTTTCAACATAAACCTTTTTCCCCACAAGTTCGGTAACATTACGCAATAAAGGATGTCCTTTTTCTATACGTTGTACAAGTACTTGATGTGTGATTATTTCCGGTCCGCAATAAAGAAGTTGGTCTTTTAGGTCTCCCGTAATGGGAATATCATAAGCGATAATATCTCCATTGCCGTTTTTGAGCATTTCGACCAGTTTCCCGATATTTTCGGCAACGATGATTTTAATTTTCAATCCTTCCGATTCGGCAAATTGTTTGATCAACTCATATTCATAACCCATTTCTTCACCGCGGTATAGGAAATAGGAGGTTGAGCTGTACAGTGTGAGCACGGTCAATTCTCCTTTTTCTTTAATTTGTTCAAGATCATACGACTCTGACGTGTCTTGTCTTTTTTTATTCGACTGGCAAGAAAATAGAAATATAAATGAGAATAAAAGTGCACAAACTGTTTGGGATCTCATGTCAAAGCCTGTTGTTTAAGGATTCAATTTGTGGGCTATAAAATTGGTTAAAATATCGATTGCGACCAAATTGTTCCCGCCTTGTGGTATAATTAAGTCGGCGTATCGTTTTGTGGGTTCGATATGTTGCAAGTGCATCGGTTTCAATACTTTCTCATATCTGTCGATGACCATTTCAACAGTACGGCCCCGTTCTATGATGTCTCTGTTAATGACCCGAATGAGCCGGTCATCGGCGTCGGCGTCGACAAAAACTTTCATATCCATCATGTTGCGTAACTCTTCGTTGCAAAGTATAAGAATGCCTTCCACAATAATAACATCCCGTGGCTGAATGGGTATCGTCTCTTTAGAGCGGGTACATGTCAGATAAGAATAAATGGGTTGTTCTACCGGTTTACCTTCTTTCAGGTCTTTCAACTGTTTTACCAATAATTCGAATTCGATGGCCGCCGGTTCGTCAAAATTAAGTTTTAACCGTTCTTCCAAAGGCAAATCGCTGTTGTCTCTATAATATGAGTCTTGAGGAATTACGGTTACTTCACCCTCTGGTAGACTTTGGATGATTTTGCGAACGACCGTTGTTTTTCCTGATCCGGTTCCACCGGCAATACCAATAATTAGCATATAAATTCAGATAACGAAAAAATAATATTTATTTTTGCATTCAGCGATAAAACGTCCCGATTTTGTAAATCGGGGGAAATCGATAAACAATTACAAATATAATAAAATTTAGTATGGTAAAGCACATCGTTTTATTTAAGTTCAAAAAAACAGAAGATACTGCATCTTTAAAGATGGTAATGCAAGAGTTTAAATCGGCTTTGGAAGCTTTAAAGGATAAAATTCCTTTTTTACGCTTTATAGAAGTCGGAATAAATGAAAATCCCAAAGAAGAGTTCGATATGTGTTTGGTTACCGAATTCGATTCTATGGAGGATTTGGCTAACTATGCCGTACATCCCGATCATGTAGCGGCAACTCAGATTATAAAAGATGTAAAAGAGGGACGAGCTTGCGTCGATTATACATTCTGATAACAAGATATGTATCTTTTTTTATAGAGCAGGATATTTATTCTTGCGAATAATATCGTTGGCTGTTCTTTTTTTTGCTATCTTAGCTACATGATAAAAGATGATAAAAACAGTGTATCGGTAATAAAACCGTATCACTTCGGATTGGCATTGAGCGGAGGTGGTGCCCGCGGTTTTGCCCATGTAGGGGCATTGAAGTTTCTTGATGAGATAGGAGTACATCCCGATATTATATCGGGGACGAGTGCAGGTTCGTTGATCGGTGTGTTGTATGCCGACGGATATACACCGGATGAGATTATAGACCTGTTTTCCTCTCTTAACTTTAGTGATTTAGCCGAAATAACCATTCCTCGTTCGGGATTTTTCAAAATAACCCGATTCCGGAATTTTCTCAAAAAAGTCTTACACGCCCGATATTTAGAAGATTTGGCGATACCGGTTGTCGTTACGACTACCGATCTGGATCATGGACAGAGTAAAATCTTTGCCACAGGGCCGATTATCGATATCGTCTGTGCTTCATGCAGTATTCCGGTTTTGTTCAGTCCCGTAATAATCGATAGCGTCCATTATGTCGATGGCGGTGTGTTGCGGAATTTGCCGGTCACCCCGATCCGTCCGTTTTGCGATATTGTTATGGGGGTGAATGTAAATCCTTTAGTGGCAAAAGAGTATAAAAAAACGATTATCGGAATCGCTGAACGTTCGTATGGTTTTATATTCAAGAGCAATACACTTGCCGACATAAAGTTGTGCGATATATTGGTTCAGACAGAAGAGATTGTTGAATACAATATTTTCGATATAGAACGACTTCGGGAGATTGCCGCATGCGGATATAGAGATACGCAAAAAGTCATGAGTTTGAATAGAGAGAGTCTTAAATGAAAAAAATCTATTTTAATATAGAATAACCTTTTGGAGAGTATGGATAAGAAACGAAAAATGGTTATTTATCAAGTACTTCCGCGCCTGTTCGGAAATCAGAACGATACATGCAAACCCAATGGTACGATAGAGGAAAACGGCGTCGGCAAGTTACAAGATTTTACCCCGAAAGTATTACGTGAGATCAAGAATCTCGGTTGTACCCATGTTTGGTTTACCGGTATTATCGAGCATGCTACTCAAACCGATTATTCCCGATATGGCATTGAACGTGACAATGTCTTTATTGTAAAAGGAAGAGCCGGTTCGCCTTATGCGATAAAAGATTATTATGATGTTGATCCCGATCTTGCAGTGAATATCCCTGAGCGGATGCAAGAGTTTGAGTCGCTGGTCGAACGTTCGCATAGTGCCGGGTTGAAAGTGATAATAGATTTTGTGCCCAACCATGTTGCCCGTTGCTATCATTCCGATGCAAAACCCGAAGGCGTTGTCGATTTGGGCGAAAACGACAATCAGGAAGTACATTTCGATCCGCAAAATAATTTCTATTATATTCCCCGTCAAGAGTTCCAGCCTCAATTTTATATAGGAGAAGGCGATCAAAAATATCGGGAGTATCCGGCCAAGGCAACAGGGAATGATTGTTTTGGAGCCTATCCCAATCGAAATGACTGGTATGAGACCGTCAAATTGAACTATGGTGTAGATTATTTGCATGGCCGTCGGAAATATTTCGATCCCATTCCCGATACATGGCTCAAAATGAGAGATATATTACTCTTTTGGAGCCGTAAAGGAATTGACGGCTTTCGTTGCGATATGGCCGAAATGGTTCCGGTCGACTTTTGGGGATGGGTAATCCCCCGGATCAAAGAACAGCATCCCGGTGTCGATTTTATTGCCGAAGTATATAATTCGCATGAATATAGATATTATATCGAAGACGGGAAATTCGATTATCTATATGACAAAGTCGGGTTGTATGATTTGCTGCGCAGTGTTGTAAACGGACATGCGGCAGCTTATCAGATTACACGATGTTGGCAGTCTTTGGATGGAATCATGGAACATATGCTCAATTTCCTCGAAAATCACGATGAACAGCGCATCGCATCTCCGAATTTTGCGGGCGATCCGTTTCGGGCCTATCCGGCACTGATTGTTTCGGCAATGATGAATGTCAATCCGATGATGATTTATTTTGGTCAAGAGCTGGGCGAACCGGCTGTCGATGCCGAAGGCTTTAGCGGATTGGATGGACGGACAACGATCTTCGACTATTGGAGTGTACGTTCGGTTCGTACATGGTATGCCGGAGGCAAATGCTCTGTGGCGCATCTTACGTCGGAGCAAAAAGAGTTGCGCCGTCGGTATAAACAAGTATTGACTTTGTGCAATAAAGAGGCAGCAATCAGAGAAGGCGCATTTTTTGATTTGATGTATGTAAATGGAGACAACCCTCACTTTGATGCTCGCAAGCAATATGCCTTTATGCGGAAAAAAGATGGCGAGTTATTGGTTATTATTGCAAATTTTGCGGATAAAGAGGTTGAAGTCGGTGTGAAGTTGCCACAGCATGCTTTTGATATATGGGATATGCCGGCACAAGAATATCAGGCTTTAGAGTTGCTTTCGGGAGAAACAGCTTCGAAAGTCGTCTCTTCCGAAAAAATGTTTCGTTCATCGGTGAAAGCCTATGGGGCGGTAATCTGGAAATGTGTCGATACAAATAATCTAAAAAAAAGGATTTAATGTATCAAAATAATAAATGAAATTGTACCTTTGCAAAAAAATTAACCATTTGGATTTATTTTTAAAACACAATGAGCCAGAGACCACCTTTCAAGGTTTTCGCGGGAACCAATTCCCGTTATCTTGCCGAAAAAATTTGTAACGCTTTAAATTGCGAACTGGGAAACATGAAAATTCAGCATTTTGCAGATGGTGAATTTGGAGTATCTTTCGAAGAATCGATTCGGGGAAGTCAAGTTTATTTAGTACAATCGACATTCCCCAATTCCGACAATCTGATGGAGCTTTTGCTGATGATCGATGCAGCAAAGAGAGCCTCTGCAAAATCGATAATTGCCGTAGTACCTTATTTCGGCTGGGCACGGCAAGACCGTAAAGACAAGCCCCGTGTTTCTATCGCAGCGAAGTTGATAGCCGATTTATTGAGTGTAGCCGGTATCGACCGGTTGATTACCATGGATTTACATGCTGACCAGATACAAGGATTTTTCAATGTTCCGGTAGATCATTTGTATGCATCATCGGTATTTACACCTTATATTCAGTCGCTTAATCTTGAAAATATGGTGATTGCCACTCCGGATGTCGGTGGTTCGAAACGGGCTAATTCATATGCAAAATATTTTGGAGTACCTTTGGTTTTGTGTCACAAGTCAAGAGCCAAAGCCAATGAAGTGGAAAGTATGACGGTGATAGGTGATGTCGAGAATAAAAATGTTATCCTTATCGATGATATGGTCGATACGGCCGGAACCATAACCAAAGCTGCCGATTTGATGATGAGTAAAGGAGCTCTTTCGGTACGTGCAATTGCCAGTCATGCCGTTATGTCCGACCCCGCGACAGCTCGGGTAAATGAGTCGAAACTTACGGAAATGATCTTTACCGACAGTATTCCTTATTATAAAGATTGTCATAAAGTGCATATCTTGAGTATTGCAGAGTTATTTGCCGATACTATCCGTAGAGTATATGAGAATGAGTCTATCAGTTCTCAATATATTATATAATTGATATTTGAAGAAAAATGATATAAAAACCGTTTTTTCTCCTTTAGGGGAGATAAAAACGGTTTTTTTACTTTTGTTTATTGTTTTTTAACATCGTATACTCTTTTTCTCAAAACAAAATGGCGGTTTTCTATAAATTTCTGGTTTTCAACTTGATATTTATCTTTCTGTAAATAATGGTTTTTGTAGAAATTGAAGCATTGTTTTTATCAATTAGTCTTTATTTCGAAGGCCATATTTTATTTAGAGCTTTAATTTCGAAAATTAATGTACTTTTGTCCCCGGATTTGTTTGAAAATAAAAATATAATTGTATGAAAAATAGATGGTTGTATATAATCCTTAGCGTGTTTATTATATTTCCTTCTTGCATAAAAGATGAACTCCCTAACGTAGAAGCCGATATAGAAGAAATTTTAATACCGCAAATGAACGCGGTGACGAGTATCCGTATCGATGAAAATAGAGCTACGGTCTATTTGAGAAAAGGAATGGTCGATTTAGAAAATTTGCAGCCCTCTTTTGTCTTGTCGGAAGGCGCTACCATAACCTTGGAAAACAGTTTGTTGGCGACAACCCAAAATGTACTTCGTCAAGAATATCGCGTTACATCTGAAAATAAAGAGTGGCAAAAGTTTTATACCGTGCAGTTCCTTGAATTGGAGATTCCTACATTCTATGATTTTGAAAGATTTACGACAAATAAATGGGATGAATTTTATGAACAGGAAAAGGTCGAATTTGATATTGAGGGGAATATAGAAGATACCTATATAGAACAATATATTTGGGCTTCCGGAAATTTAGGCTTTTCGTTGGTTGCTTCAGGTGGGCCTAAAGATTTCCCTACTTTTGCCGAAAAAGATGCATCTTCAGGAAAAGGCGTAGCTTGTTTGAAAACTCGAGGAACCGGTTCTTTGGGAGCATTGCAAGGGATGCCCATTGCTGCTGGAAATTTGTTTTTAGGAGAGTTCTCATCGAAAGGTATAAATATTATGCAGGAGCCGATGAAAGCTACACATTTTGGCTTGCCTTTCAGAAAAAAACCTTTGCAGATGAGTGTGAAATTTAAATACGACGGCAGCAATGTCAATATGACTTATGATAAAAAAGGTAACGGAACAGTCTATGGCGATGGGCGTGATTATTGTGCCATATATGCTGTTTTGTTCGATAACGTAAAAGCACAAGAACTTTATGGCGTCTCTTATCTGGATGGAAATACAATATTGAAAGAAGATACCGATAACCCTATTATTGCTGTTGCCGGATTGCATGAGCAAGACGAAAATTCAGATCAATATGGTACAAATGGGGAATATAAGCACCGTGTATTTGATTTTAAGTACCGCCAGGGGAAAAGTCTTGATCCCGATCGCCTGAGAAATTATGAATATAGTTTGGCGATTGTATTTTCTTCGAGTTTTTATGGCGACCGTTTTATCGGTGGTATAGGAAATACGCTATGGATCGATGATGTAGAAATAGTTTGTGAAGGAAATTGAAAAAAGATATAATGAAGACATTGAAAAAAATAGGATTGGCAGCCATATTGATGTTGGCGGTAATTGCTAAAGTCGATGCCAAGGAATATGAATTCAGTATAAAGGCCGGTTTTAATATCGGAGGTACTTCTCCAATGGGGCTCCCGGCAGAAATACGGGGCATTAACTCTTATAATCCTACACTCTCTTTTTCGTTGGAAGGAAGTGTAAAACGGGAACTGACCGAAAAGTGGGGTGTCATGACCGGAATCCGTTTGGAAACACGGGCAATGGAAACCGATGCTCAAGTGAAGAATTACCAGATTCGTTTGTTGAACGACGGACGTTATATTGAAGGAATTTTTACCGGAGATGTAGTGACAAAAGTAAAGAACGATTATGTCACGATTCCTGTTTTGGCTGTATATGATCTCTCAAAACGTTGGGATTTGAAATTTGGCGGTTTCATGTCTTTTTTAACTCGTGGAGACTTTTCCGGTACGGCAAAGAATGGTTATATTCGGGAAGGAAACCCCTTGAGTCAGAAACTGAATGTCGATGCCACTTATGATTTTTCTGATGATATTAAAAAATTCAATGCAGGGCTTGAACTCGGTGCCGAATTTGTTGCCTATAAACATTTATCTTTATATGGTGATTTGACGTGGAGCTTAACCCCTCTTTTCCCCGGAGATTTTACGGCAGTAAGTTTCAAGATGTATAACGTATATATGAATCTTGGTTTTGCCTATGTGTTTTAAAAAATAGTATTGAAAAAAAATAGGCAGAAGGCTGTTCCTCCGTGAGAGAGCAGCCTTCTGTTTTTTCGGCAAAAACATTGTTAGGTTGATGTTATAAAAATGACTACCTTTGTGCCCGATTAAAAAAACGTGTATTAAAAGAGTGTTTCAAGGTTAAAGTGAAAATTCGGAAAAGCGATTGAAAATATGATAACAGTAAATAATTTAGCAATACAATTCGGGAAACGGATACTGTTTCAAGATGTAAATCTTAAATTTACTCCGGGTAATTGTTACGGTATTATAGGCGCGAACGGGGCTGGAAAATCAACCTTTTTGAGAGCAATTAGCGGCCAAATAGATCCGAATCACGGAACGGTTACGTTAGGACCGGGAGAACGGTTGTCGGTATTGAGTCAAGACCATTTTGCCTTTGATGAGTTTACCGTAATGGATACCGTATTGATGGGGCATACGGTTCTGTGGGACATCATGAAAGAAAAAGATGCCCTTTATTCGAAGCCTGATTTTAGCGATGCCGACGGAATACGGGTGTCGGAACTTGAAGAAAAATTTGCAGAACTTGAAGGGTGGAATGCCGAAAGCGATGCGGCTAATTTATTGAGCGGTTTGGGAATAAAAGAGGATCTGCATTATATGTTGATGAAAGATCTTAGCGGAAAACAGAAAGTGCGTGTCTTGCTGGCAAAAGCGCTTTTTGGAAAACCCGATAATCTGTTGCTCGATGAGCCGACCAATGACCTCGATCTCGAAACGGTTATGTGGCTCGAAAATTATTTGTCCGAATTTGAAAATACCGTATTGGTCGTTTCGCACGACCGCCATTTTTTGGATGCGGTTTGTACTCATACGGTCGATATCGATTACGGTAAGACAGAATTATTTGCCGGTAATTACAGTTTCTGGTATGAGTCGAGCCAATTAGCACTACGTCAGCAGCAACAGCAAAATAAGAAAGCAGAGGAGAAGCGTAAAGAATTGATGGAATTTATTCAGCGTTTCAGTGCCAATGTCGCGAAGTCGAAACAGACGACGAGTCGTAAAAAAATGTTGGAGAAACTGAATGTCGAGGAGATTAAGCCTTCGTCTCGTCGTTATCCGGGCATTATTTTTACACCCGACCGGGAGCCGGGAAATAAGATTCTTGAAGTAAAAGGCCTTGAAAAGTCGGTCGATGGGACCTTACTTTTTAAAGATGTAAATTTTACGGTCGAGAAAGATGATAAAATCGTATTTCTATCTCGTGACCCTCGTGCCATGACGGCTTTCTTTGAAATTATAAATGATGAAATCAAACCCGATAGTGGTACGTTTGAGTGGGGACAGACGATTACGACAGCATATTTACCGCTCGATAATTCGGCCTTTTTCAATACCGATATGAATCTGATCGATTGGTTGGCCCAATTCTCGGAAGATACCAGCGAGTTGTATCTAAAAGGATTCCTTGGAAAAATGCTGTTTTCCGGAGAAGAGTTGCTGAAAAGCGCCTCCGTATTGTCGGGGGGAGAGAAGATGCGTTGCATGATTGCCCGTATGATGATGAAAAATGCCAATACGATGATTCTCGATTCACCGACAAATCACCTCGATCTGGAATCGATACAGGCATTTAATAATACCTTGAAGACGTTTAAGGGAAATATTCTCATGTCTTCTCATGACCATGAATTTATCGAGACGGTTTGTAATCGGGTTATCGAACTTACGCCGAATGGCATAATCGATAAAATGATGGATTATGACGATTACATTACCGATGAGCGGGTAAAAGCCCTTCGTGAGAAATTATATAAATCGTGATCGATTTTGACGATACAGAAAAAAGCGCATTTTTATGCGCTTTTTTTATGTAATAAAGATTCCCCGATCGAAAGAGTTGTTTTGAGTTTCCCGCTTTATTTGTACCTTTGCATTCGTTCAATTAGGAGGAAACGTTTATGCCATTAAATTTACCAGCCCGATTGCCGGCCGTAGAAATATTGAAATCCGAGAATATTTTTGTAATGGATTCTCTGCAAGCCTCTACGCAGGATATACGGCCTTTGCGCATTGTTATACTGAATCTGATGCCTTTGAAAATTACGACCGAAACCGATTTGATCCGGTTATTGTCGAATACTCCGTTGCAGATTGAGGTCGATTTTCTGAAAATATCGGGACATGTCTCTAAAAATACTCCTGTCGAACACATGATGATGTTTTATAAAGACTTCTCGACATTGCGGAATGAAAATTACGACGGTATGATTATTACCGGAGCTCCGGTAGAGCAAATGCCGTTTGAGGAGGTCGATTATTGGAAAGAGGTTTCCGAGATATTCGACTGGGCACGTACCCATGTTACCTCTACACTATATATATGTTGGGCAGCACAAGCCGGTTTGTATCATTTTTATGGCGTTCCCAAATATCCGTTGCCGAAAAAAATGTTCGGGATATTCAAGCATAAGGTTTATGATCATCAGAATCCGATATTCAGAGGGTTCGACGATGAGTTTTATGTACCGCACAGCCGGCATACCGAAGTGCGCAAGGCTGATATAGAGAAAGTCCCTGAGTTGACCTTGCTTTCAGAATCTGAAGAATCTGGTGTATATATGGTCATGGCACGTAGCGGACGCGAATTTTTTATTACCGGACATTCAGAATATTCGCCATATACTCTCGATACCGAGTATCATCGTGATTTAGATAAAGGCCTGCCGATAGAGATGCCTGTTAATTACTATCGCAACGATAATCCCGAAGAAGGACCGTTGGTGCGTTGGCGAGGACATGCCAATCTTTTGTTTTCCAATTGGCTGAATTATTTTGTATATCAGCAAACCCCGTATGATATTCGTGAGATCAGATAAATGACACCCAGACGTATCGAACTTTTGTCTCCGGCCAAAAATGCCGAAATAGGTATAGAAGCCATTAATCATGGAGCTGATGCCGTCTATATAGGAGCCCCTCGCTTTAGTGCCCGGGCTGCTGCCGGGAACAGTACATCTGAAATTGCCCGCTTGGTCGATTATGCCCATAAATACGATTCCCGTGTATATGTAGCGTTGAATACGATATTGAAAGACGAAGAGTTGCTCGAGACCGAACGTATTATCGGCGAAATGTATTCTATCGGGGTCGATGCTCTGATCGTTCAAGATATGGGAATTTTAGAGTTGGATATTCCCCCGATTGCTTTGCATGCCAGTACCCAAACCGACAATCGCACCGTAGAAAAGGTCCGATTTCTTGAAAATGTAGGGTTTTCACAGGTCGTGTTGGCCCGGGAATTGTCGTTGGCGCAAATCCGGCATATATCAGAAAACACGAATGTCCCTTTAGAAGTTTTTATACATGGTGCTCTTTGCGTGAGTTACAGCGGGCAGTGTTATCTGAGCCACTGTTTGAGCGGTCGCAGTGCCAATCGGGGAGCGTGTGCTCAATTTTGTCGGTTACCTTATACATTGTTGGATGCCGATGGCCGTATATTGCAAAAAGAAAAGCATTTACTCTCGCTTAAAGATATGAATCGTACCGACGATCTCGAAGCTTTGTTGGATGCCGGAGTTTCATCCTTGAAGATCGAGGGGCGTCTCAAGGAGATGTCTTATGTCAAAAACGTGACGGCTTGGTATCGCAAGAAGTTAGATGCGATATTGGAGCGCCGGCCGGAGTACATAAGAGCATCATCCGGTACAACCGATTTCTTTTTTACACCTGATCCGAACAAAAGTTTTAATAGAGGATTTACATCCTATTTGTTGGATACGAAAGATTCGTCGCCTATTTCATCGCCCGATACCCCCAAGTCGATGGGAGAATATATCGGTAACGTAAAGCAGGTATCGGCCAAATCGATCACCATAGCCGGTATCGTGCGGTTGAATAACGGTGACGGGCTCTGTTTTTTTAACGAATCGGGAGTCTTTGAAGGTTTTCGCGTAAACAGAGTAGAAGGTAATCTTATCTTTCCGGCAGAGATGCCTCGGATAAAGGCGAAAACAAGATTGTATCGTAACTATGACCAGGAGTTCGAAAAAATTCTTGCCCGAAAGAGTGCCGACAGGCGAATTGGTGTGACGTTGGAGTTGTCGGGATCATGGGATAAATTGCACTTGTCGATTGCGGACGAAACCGGAATCTCCGTTTTTATCGACCGGGAATGGTCGGGTGAGGAGGCAAGAACTTCGCAGTCGGAGAATCAACGCAGACAGTTATCAAAATTGGGCGACACTCCGTTTCGGATAGCAGAAATCGTTTTACAGGATACCGATCGCTATTTTATTCCGGCCTCTTTGCTGTCAGATATGCGCCGTCAGGTAGTAGACCTGTTGTTGAAGACCCGAAAAGAGGCATATCGTACCGAGAAAAGAAAGACCGTGGCGGAAACTTATCCTTTCCCTCAGACGAAATTGACCTATCTTGGAAATGTCTATAATGCAAAAGCCCGGAAATTTTATATCGAGCATGGTGTGACAGCGATTGACCCCGCTTTTGAAACTCGAATTCCAGATCATGTCCCTTTAATGTTTACCCGTCATTGCATCCGTCGTGAGCTGGGCCATTGTTTGAAGGAAGAGAGAGCAGATCGTTGGACAGCTCCGCTTTATTTACAATATAAAAATACTCGTCTCCGTCTCGAATTCGATTGTCGTTTATGCGAAATGCGGATTTATAAAGAATAAGATTTTATAGGTCGGGAGCAAAAACTTATCGAACCGACTGTCATATTGGAACGTTTTCTCATGGCAAAAATATCCGGTGCTTACTATTCGATCGACCTTATTACAAGTTCAATATTTTCTCTACTTTCCCGATCATTGTGAAACGGTCGGAATGTTTAACCCCTGTAGTAAATCTATAATTTGATAATGAACTGTTTGTGAAATAAAAAACAGAAAGAAAGCGCTTTCGAGTTTGAATAGATGTCTCTTTTTATGTTTTTTAATTCCGGATATAAAAATGTAACATTATTTTTTCTAAAACTTTCGCTTAATCTGTATATATCAATCACATTATTTCGTATTTTTGTGCTTTGAAAAACTTAAACTTGCATATATGTCTGAAAATAAGAGAATTAAAACCGCTTTGGTTTCGGTGTTCCACAAAGATGGATTAGATGAAATATTAAAAAAATTACATAGTGAAGGTGTGCGTTTTATATCAACCGGTGGTACGCAGGCTTTTATAGAGTCATTGGGCTTACCTTGTCAGGCTGTTGAAGACCTTACCGGATATCCTTCCATATTGGGAGGACGTGTAAAAACCCTTCATCCTAAAGTTTTCGGAGGTATATTGTGTCGTCGCGAATTGGAAGGCGATCAGAAACAAATAGCCGAATATGAAATTCCTGAAATCGATTTAGTGATCGTCGATCTTTATCCTTTTGAAGAAACTGTCGCTTCAGGAGCTGATGAAAGCGCAATTATCGAAAAGATCGATATCGGCGGTATATCTTTGATACGTGCGGCTGCAAAGAACTTTAAAGATGTAGTTATTGTGGCTTCGAAAAGACAATATGCTCCCCTGATGCAGTTGTTGAATGAAAAAGGTGCCGAATCTTCGATCGAAGACCGTAAATGGTTTGCCAAAGAAGCTTTTGCTGTTTCTTCAGGATACGATACGGCAATCTTTAATTATTTCGATAATGGAGAAAACTCTTATTTCCGTTATGCTGAAAACGATGCCAAAGTATTGCGCTATGGTGAGAATCCGCATCAAAAAGGTCTTTTCTTCGGGAAGTTTGAAGATATGTTCGAACAATTGCATGGAAAAGAAATTTCGTATAACAATTTGTTGGATATCGATGCCGCAGTCTCTTTAATTTCAGAATTCGATGAGTTGACATTTGCTATTTTGAAACACAATAATGCCTGCGGGCTGGCTTCGCGTCCGGTATTGGTCGATGCCTGGAAAGCTGCTTTGGCCGGAGATCCGGTTTCTGCTTTCGGTGGCGTATTGATCACAAATGGGAAAATCGATAAAGCAACGGCCGAAGAGATGAACAATATCTTCTTTGAAGTCGTTATTGCTCCGGGATATGATGATGATGCCTTAGCTGTCTTAAAACAGAAAAAGAATCGCATCATATTGGTTTTAAAAGAAAATAAAACAAAAGCTTTGCAATTCCGTTCTTTGTTGAATGGCGTATTGATGCAAGACAGGGATTTGCATCGGGAAAAACCCGAAGAATTGACTCAAGTTACCAATAAAGCGGTTCTTCCCGAAGAAGTTGAAGATTTGTTGTTTGCCAATAAAATTGTGAAACACAGCAAATCGAACGCCATCGTATTGGCCAAAGGAAAACAACTTTATGCAAGTGGAGTAGGGCAGACCTCTCGGGTAGACTCGTTGCGCCATGCAATAGAAAAAGCAAAATCATTCGGGTTCGACTTGAAAGGTTCGGTAATGGCGTCAGATGCATTCTTCCCCTTTGCCGATTGTGTAGAGATTGCGCATAAAGAAGGTATCGATACGGTTATTCAACCCGGCGGATCGATTCGTGATAATGAGACTATTGATTATTGCAATGCAAACGGGGTGGCTATGGTTACTACCGGCATTCGTCATTTTAAACATTAAGAAAGGTTATCGGATTATTTCAGATTCGGTCTGAAATAATCCGCCACATTTTATAAAAAAACAGAAAAAATGGGATTATTTTCTTTCACTCAGGAAATCGCAATAGATTTAGGTACTGCCAATACCATTATTATCCATAATGGTAAAATTGTGGTAGATGAGCCATCTATGGTCGCATTGGACAAACGTACCGACAAACTGAAAGCCGTAGGTGAGACAGCACGGCAAATGCATGGTAAGACCCATGAAAATATACGCACATTGCGTCCGTTGAGAGACGGTGTAATTGCCGACTTTTATGCTGCCGAACAGATGATTCGGGGAATGGTGAAAATGGTGAATACCAAGAACCGTTGGTTTACTCCTTCGTTACGCATGGTCGTTTGTATTCCTTCCGGAAGTACCGAAGTAGAGATTCGTGCCGTACGTGACTCTGCCGAACATGCCGGGGGAAGAGATGTTTATATGATTTACGAACCTATGGCTGCGGCTATCGGAATCGGATTGGACGTAGAAGCTCCGGAAGGAAATATGATTGTGGATATAGGTGGAGGAACTACCGAAATCGCCGTTATTTCATTGGGCGGTATTGTTTCGAATAAGTCGATTCGCATTGCAGGAGACGATCTCACAGCCGATATTCAGGAGTATATGGGCCGTCAGCATAATGTCAAAGTCGGAGAACGTACTGCCGAATTGATAAAGATCAATGTCGGATCGGCACTTACCGAAATGGCTAATCCGCCAGAGGACTATATCGTGCATGGACCAAACCGAATGACAGCCCTTCCTATGGAAGTGCCGGTATCTTATCAGGAAATATCGCATTGTATAGAAAAATCTATTTCGAAGATAGAAGCTGCCGTCTTGAGTGCATTGGAACAAACGCCTCCTGAATTGTATGCAGACATTGTTCGCAATGGTATTTATCTGGCTGGTGGCGGGGCTTTGTTGAGAGGCCTTGACAAACGGTTGACCGATAAAATCGGAATTCCGTTCCATATAGCCGAGGATCCGTTGCACGCAGTTGCCAAAGGTACCGGAATCGCATTGAAAAATATCGATAAGTTTTCATTCTTGATACGATAATAATAAACCCGATATGAATAAATTCCCCGACTCGTCGGGGAAAATGTTTTTTTGACAACAAGAGTGTTGTAACTGTAATATATTAGTTGAGGACTCGGCACATGCGCAAACTGATCTCTTTTTTGATAAACCACAGTCCGATCTTTGTGTATGCTTTTTATCTTGCCATCTGTTTTGTTTTGTTATTTAAGTATAATGCTTATCAGCAAAGCGTCTTTTTCAGTTCGGCAAATGAAATGGCAGGCCGTTTTTATACGATGACCAGTGGTATTACGGGATATTTTGGCCTGCGCGAGATAAACCGTGATTTGCAAAAGCAAAATGGAAATCTTGAGATGGAACTCATTCGTTTGCGGGATGAGGTTCGTCGATTGAGTGGTGACAGTTTGTTGATTCGTACCGCTGCAGATACAGCCATCTCTCGCTATGACTTTCAAGTTGCTCAGGTTATAAATAACAGTGTTGTCAGGGCACATAACTACATTACATTGAATAAGGGGCGGAAAGATGGTATTCATTCAGAGATGGGGGTAATCGACCAGAACGGAATCGTCGGCATTATCAATGTCGTTTCCGACCACTATGCCGTTGTCATTTCTTTATTGAATCCCAAGTTGCGTTTGAGTTGCAAGGTAAAAGGCAGCAACTATTTCGGCTCATTGGTGTGGGACGGTAAAGATCCCCGTTTTGCCGTATTAGAAGAGTTGCCTCGCCATGTGCAGTTTGTCAAAGGCGATACGATTGTGACAAGCGGTTACTCCTCTGTTTTCCCCGAAGGCTTGATGGTGGGGACGGTTGAGACTTTCTCAAAACAGCGGAATGACAATTTTTATGCCTTGAAAGTAAAATTGTCAACAGATTTTTCTCGATTGAATGATGTCCGTATACTTGATGATAAAGGGCAAGAAGAACGTCGGATTTTAGAAATGGAGGCCACACAAGATGAATAGGTCGGTCATAGGTTATACATTATTATTTATCGTATTGGTATTGTTGCAAGTGTTGGCTTTCAACCGTATCGCCTTGTTTGGTTATGCGACACCGTTTCTGTTTCTGTATTTCATCTTAAAGTTGCCCACGACGCTATCGCCCAATTGGACAATGACATTGTCTTTTTTGATAGGGCTCATAATCGATATATTCAGCAATACACCCGGAGTGTATGCCTTAGCCTCGGTTTCTGTCGCTTTTGTCAGACGCACATTTATAGCTTTGGTATTGCAACGGGGGAATGAAGAAGTTTCACTTATACCATCGTTTCGGGCATTCGGTTCCGAAAATTTTTCGGTGTATGCATTTTGTATGGTTTTTCTGTTTTGCATTTTGGTATTTTTAATTGAAACTTTTTCATTTTTCTCTCCGCTGGTTTTGATATTGCGAATTTTGTCAAGTACATTGCTTACGTTGGCTTTGATTTTGGCGTTGGAAAGTTTAAATTTGAAAAAGAAGTGACTGTCGATTACAACTCAGGAAACCGCAAATATGTTATTATCGGGATCATGACAGTTGTGATTCTGATATATCTGATACGGCTTTTTACATTGCAGGTATTGGACAATGATTATAAACAATTTGCCGACAGCAATGCTTTTCTCAAAAAAATACAATACCCTTCACGTGGATTGATTTATGACCGCAATGGGAAATTGCTGGTGTATAATCAGCCGGCGTATGATGTCATGATGATCGTCCGGGAAATTCAGGAGTTTGATACTTTAGACTTTTGTCGAACATTGGGTATTACTCGCGAACAGTTTGATCGTCGTTGGGCAATGGTGAAAGACCGTCGCCTGAATCCCGGTTATTCGGCTTATACCCCTCAGACATTTATCTCCCAACTATCAGCACAAGATTATGGCCGTTTGCAAGAAAAATTGTACAAATACCCCGGTTTTTTTATTCAAAACCGTATCCTCAGAGAGTATGCCGTAAATAGTGCCGCTAATGTTTTGGGAAATATCAGGGAAGTATCTCCTCGCGATCTTGAGAAAGACGATTATTATATCCGGGGCGATTATACCGGTGATCTTGGCGTAGAAAAATCTTATGAAAAATATTTGCGAGGCGAAAAAGGCGTAGAAATATTGCTACGGGATGCACATGGCCGGGTAAAAGGAAGATATGAAGACGGAATATATGATATCGCTCCTAAGTCGGGTAAAAACCTCAAACTCTCTATCGATGCCGATTTGCAGCAATACGGAGAGTATTTAATGCAAAATAAGATCGGGGCTATTGTCGCCATAGAACCTTCGACCGGAGAAATATTGGCATTGGTGTCGAGTCCGACGTATGATCCTTCGATATTGGTCGGTCGCGAACGCGGAAAGAATTATCTGATGTTGAATAAAAATCCTTATAAGCCGTTATACGATAGGGCATTTATGGCTGCATATCCTCCCGGATCGACCTTTAAACCGACTCAAGGACTTATATTCTTGCAGGAAAAAGTGATAACTCCCGCGACCTTGTTTCCTTGTTATCATGGCTTTGTAGCCGGTGGCTTGAGGGTCGGATGCCATGCTCACGGATCGCCTTTGGGGCTTCTTTCGGCGTTGCAGACTTCGTGTAATGCCTATTTTTGCTATGGTTTGCGGGCAATGCTTGACAGTCGTTCTAAATATAAAAACACGGCAGAGGCATTTGATATCTGGAAAGACTATCTTGTATCGATGGGCTATGGTTACCGATTGGGAATCGATCTTCCGGGAGAAAGTCGAGGTTTTATCCCGAACAGTAATTTTTATAGCAAGGTGTATGGCGAAAATCGCTGGCGGGCGTTGACCGTTATCTCTATTGCAATAGGGCAGGGAGAAATATTGGCAACACCTTTGCAAATTGCAAATCTGGCAGCAACCATAGCTAACCGGGGATATTTTTATACTCCGCATGTCGTAAAAGAGATACAAGATACGGTTTTGGATGAAGAATTCAGAAAACGACGCTATACCGCTATCGATAGCGGATATTATAAAAATATAGTAGAAGGAATGAGGATGGCTGTGACCGGAGGAACTTGCCGTATCGGTGCTATTCCGGGAATAGAGGTTTGCGGGAAAACCGGTACCGCCCAGAATCCTCACGGAAAAGACCATTCCGCATTTATGGGATTCGCTCCGATGAATAATCCGAAGATAGCCATAGCCGTTTATGTAGAAAATGCAGGATTCGGAGCTACCTTTGGTGTACCTATCGGAAGCCTGATGATGGAAAAATACCTGAATGGGTCTATCGCTCCGGAAAGAGCTTATTTAGAAGAACGTATGGTAACGTCAAACACAATGATATACAGTGGCATTAAGGGAAATTAGCATATGGAAAACGATTGATTGGTATGTTGTCGGACTATATACGGTGCTTGTGCTTATCGGGTGGGTAAGTATTTATGCGGCCAGTTATAATTTCGATAATGCCAGTATTTTCGACTTTTCGGAACGCTCCGGAAAACAGTTGTTGTGGATCGGCCTCTCGTTTTGTATCGCATTTATATTGTTGATGCTTGATAATCGCATATACGAGACTTTGGCATATCCCATCTATATAGGTTTTATGATCCTTCTTGTTGCGACGATCTTTTTAGCTCCCGAAATTAAAGGTTCCCGATCCTGGTTGGTGTTGGGTCCGGTGAATATACAACCGGCCGAATTTGCAAAATTCGGGACGGCATTGGCTCTGGCACGGCTCATCAGTACATATAACTTCGTATTGACACGTTTTACAAACTTCTTTAAAGCTTGTTTTTTGATCCTTCTTCCTATGGCATTGATCATGATGCAAAAGGAGACCGGATCGGCTTTGGTGTATGCCTCTTTAGTATTTATGCTGTACCGGGAAGGAATGACCGGACTTATTCTTTTTGCCGGATTGTGTTCGATTGTATATTTTGTGGTGGGCGTAAAGTATAGCGGGATGTTATGGGGGATTACGCCCGTAGGAGAAGTGCTTGTTTTAGCATTGATTCTTTTGGTAATGATCATAATGGTTGCCTATTTTTATAAAGACTCAGTTGTCGTACGTAATCTCCTTTTATTTTCGACTTCTGTTTTTATCGTCTTTTATTTATTGTCGATTTGGGATATTTCTATAAATTGGGTATATCTCTTTTTGGCAGTCATAGCTCTATCTTCTTTATATATCGCCTTCTTATATTTGCAAAGTCGTAAGAGCAAACTGTTGTTGACAATTTGTTTTGCCATTGTGTCTGTACTCTTCTTGTTTTCGGTAAATTATGTATTTACCGAACTTATGGAACCTCATCAGCAAACCCGTATTAAGGTCGCTTTTGGTATGGAAGACGACCCGAGAGGGGCCGGATACAATGTCAATCAGTCGAAGATTGCAATCGGTTCGGGCGGTTTATGGGGAAAAGGTTTTTTGAACGGGACACAGACCAAATTGAAATATGTCCCCGAACAAGATACCGATTTTATTTTCTGTACAATAGGCGAGGAAGAGGGCTTTTGGGGAGCATCTTTGGTTGTCATATTGTTTTTTGCCCTGATTTTGCGCATTATTCAGATTGCCGAACGCCAGAAGTCGGTATTCGGTCGGGTATATGGCTATTGTGTTGCCAGCATTTTGTTCTTCCATTTAGCTATTAATATCGGGATGGTAATAGGGTTGTGTCCGGTAATAGGTATTCCTCTTCCGTTTTTCAGTTATGGAGGTTCATCCCTTTGGGGATTTACTATTTTGCTATTTGCTTTGCTTCGTATCGATGCCGGGCGATTAGAGAATTATTGATGGGCTGAAGATCTCTCATATTCATTTCAAGGGGCTATTTTTTGTTTCAGAGTAGAGGGCCGGTACGGCTTCTGTAAAATCAACATGCTTGTGTCTATTAAGCGATTAATTGTATTTTTTGGTATAAATGGTGTACTTTTTGATTTATTCTAAAAAGACTGTTTGAAAGAATCTTTTTAAAGTATATTTTTGGAAAGAGAAGTTTAATAGGCAAAATTATAGCGTGTAGACATCCTTATCAATTAATAGCGAAAACTTAAATTTGATCCGTATGAAAAATAAAATTCTACTACTTTTTGTAACTCTTTTTTCTGTTTTTACCGCATCAGCACAGATTACGATCAAACGCGTAGCCGGATGGCATGAAAGTGCTTACATTACTTGGGATCCATATCCGGGAGCTGATATGTACAATGTGTATGTCAAAGAGGTTTCATCGGCTGAATGGATTCGATTGGATACAGAACTTATCCGTAATTACGGTTATTACGGAAGAGCCGATATGGTGGGGCTTAAAGTAGGTCATTATCACTTTAAATTGGAGGCGACACAATCGGGAGATGTTATTGCCGAGAGTACGGTGATCTCGGATGCCGTTTCGGTGAGTGCTTATGATCGCGGAGGATTTGCTCACAAAGACGGAATCGCTGTGGGAGCATATAATAATGACGGTACGCTCAAAAGCAATGCCCGGGTATTGTATGTGACAAACGAAAATTTTAATACGGTTTCTTTGGAGGTAACCGGAGCCGTTTCGAATCCTTGTGTCGGACTTGGAATGATATTGAAAGGTTATGAGAAGGGACGCGAAACCCGACCTTTGTCGATCCGTTTTATCGGGAATATCACCAATGCAGATCTCTCTCAATTGTTGTCCGATGTCAATGGCCTTCAGTTGAAAGGGAAAAATAACAGCATCCCAACTCAGATAACATTAGAAGGAATCGGCGATGATGCAACGGTAACCCATTTCGGCTTTGCTATTATTGGTGCCAATAATGTCGAAATCCGGAATTTGGGATTTATGCTTTTCAATGATGACGGCATTTCGATCAAAGGGGCTTATAAAGTCTGGGTGCATAATTGTGATATATTTTATGGTAAGGCCGGTAGTGCCAGCGATCAGGCAAAAGGCGATGGATCGCTCGATGTGAAAGACAATACCCAATACGCTACATTTTCGTATGTACATTTCTGGGATTCGGGGAAAATGTCGCTTTGCGGTATGAAATCGGAAACCGGGCCCAATTATATAACCTACCATCACAATTGGTTCGACCATTCCGATTCGCGTCATCCACGTATCCGGACGATGACAGTGCATGTATATAACAACTATTATGACGGTAATGCGAAATACGGAGTCGGAGCGACAATGGGATCGAGTGTCTTTGTTGAAGGGAATTATTTCCGTGCCGTGAATCGGCCGATGATGTCTTCTCGGCAGGGAACGGATGCTACGGGAGATGGCACCTTCTCCGGAGAAAATGGTGGTATGATTAAATCTTACAAGAACATTTTTGTTGAGACTGGGAGCAATTTTAGTTACATCACCGCCAATGAAGTAGAAAATTCGAGTGCGACATTTGTCAGTGCTACCGATTTTGATGCTTACCAGGCTTCTGACCGAAACGAAATTGTGCCTGCGACTTATAAAACACTTGCCGGAGGAACGGTTTATGACAATTTCGATACCGATGCTTCGCTGATGTATTCGTATGTTCCCGATGATGCATTGGATGTCCCGGCCAAAGTAAAAGCCAATGCCGGGCGTATGTATGGTGGCGACTTTTCTTGGGAAGGCTTCGACAATTCATCCGATGATGCCGATGATCAGGTGAATGCCAAATTGATGGATGCGATAAAAAATTACCATACTTCGTTACTCGAAATAGCATCATTCAGTAAAACGAACACGGCTCCTGAGACCTATACGGTTACCTATTATAGCGATGCCGAAGGGACATTGCCGTTTATTGTGATGAGCGGGCAGGCACGTGTGATTTATCCGGAAACCGCCCCGGTTAAGGACGGATATGTTTTTGTCGGTTGGAACATTCCGCAAGGAAAAGCGTTGACATCCGATATTTCGATCTTCCCGGCATTTTCAGACGGTAGCAACAGCGTAGTTGGCGGAGGTCAAGAAGTTGTCGTAAACAAATGGACCTTTACCGCATGGAGTTCTGAAACGCAAGCTGCGGTAAGCCATGCTTCGTCGGGCTGGACAAAACTTTCGGATGGCTCGAATCGTTATGATAAGTCGTTTGCGACGGCAACCAATCTCGAATTTTCTGAAACGGAGGGCCTTTCGGTAAATGGTAGTGTCCGGATAAGTTTTGATAACAGTAAAGGTCAATATTTGCAAGGCTCGTTTACGATGAATGTCCCGGTAACGACCGGTCAAAAAGTTACGATTACTTTTTCTAATACGGGAAATTCTAATGGTACCAGAAATCTTTTAATCGATAATGAAGTTATAAGTTCATCTTCCGGTACAAGCAAGGTAAAAGCCGAGTATTTTGTGCCTGAAGGAAAAACGGTTGTTGCCGTGAAAGGTGACGGTAGCCTGAATTATTATGATATAACGGTTACTGAAGAGGCGCAATCGTTGCCTAAACCCGATTTCGCATATGATAAAGATGTCTTTACGGCAGATAGGGCTGCAGTACAGAATCTATTCCCGGTTTTGATAAACGGATCGGACGGGACGGTAACATTCAGCAGTTCCAATGCTTCGGTTGCGACTGTCGATCATAATGGTATTGTCACCCTTGTCGGTTTAGGGGTTACGGTTATAGAAGCGACCGTGGCAGCAACCGAGAATTTCAGTGCTGCATCGGCTCGATATCGGCTTACGGTTATCGACTCATCCATTCCGACATATACGGTGACGTTCATGGATGGGGATGTTGTTTATGAAATTATGGAAAGGCAGACGACCGTTTGTTATCCTGCCGAGAATCCGGAGAAAGAGGCTTATATTTTTGCAGGTTGGGATGTCGCCGAGGGTACGGTTTTGAGTTCGTCCTTGATTGTAAATGCCATTTGGATACCCGTTCCGACCTATACGGTAACTTTTGTTATAGACGGCGTATTTTATACGCAAATGGAAAACCAGACAAGAGTGGTATATCCTGCTACACCCCAGAAAGACGGATATGTTTTCGGAGGTTGGGATATAGCCGAGAATACCCCGTTGACCGGAGACCTTGTAGTGAAGGGAAGCTGGGAAAATTATGCTTCCGGAAGAATCGTTCTCGAATCGGGACAGTTCCCGGCTGGATATGCTTTGGATGGCGTTTCGTTCGGGACAGAGTATACATATTCTTCAGATACGAGAAATGCCAAGTTGTTTACCCTTGCAGCCGGTACTCATACGGTGACTATTCCGGACGGTATGAACGTCTCTTATGTCGCAATTACGGCTTGTGCCCAGAATAATGAAGATAGTAAAGCCATGTTGACGGCATTTAATGGTGAGACCGAAAACTTTGGTTTCTCGGGACGTAAAACCCTTCCGTATAAAACCGCTGAATTTGATAATCTGGATATTACAAAGAGTTTTACTTTTTCGATTAATTATGCGGTAGGAATCAAGATCGAGCTTGATGTAACTGAACTCGCTTCGGGACTTGACAAGACGTTCACGCCAGAAACCATTCGTTATAATGGAACTTTTGCAGAAGCCGATGGGCGTATTGAAGTTTATGATATTGGCGGTTCGTTGATAATGAGTCGTGAGAATATTGTCGACTTGAGTGGGTTGAATAAAGGATTTTATATCGTACGCTGCGAAAAATCTGTATTGAAGATATACCGATGATATTATTGCTGGTCTGACATGACTTTTCGGCGTGAAGATTGGCCGATCAGCCTATAAAAAGAGGACCTCTGAGATGTCGTTTTTCTCAAAGGTCCTCTTCTTATTTATGGTATTCTATTTGTCCTTTTATTGGTGTTGTTCCCGTAACAGATCATTTACCGTTTTCACCGGATTGAATGTGGAGATCGGGACTTCAACAAACACCGTATTCCAATCGGACATGGCTCCGTTCCACAGTCCCGGCAACTCGAGGGCTTTCAACTCTTTCCCGTTTTTTGATTTTAGCGATATGAATCCTGTATTCTTATCGACAAATTCCGGAAGATTATATTTCTCACCCTTCTTGTTCTTAACGGCGCAAACCAAATCTACCGGGTTGAAATGAGTCGATGCGTCGAACATTGCTTTCGATTCGGGGTCCTTAAGGTTGATTTGCGAACTTTCAAGAATTTGTAACGAGTAAGACCCGTCTTGGTTGTAAGCAAGGAATGGTCCGCCTCCGGGTTCGCCTACATTCTTTACCATACCGCAGACACGGATAGGACGTCTCAGTTTCTTCAATAGATAAACGACCAGATCGCTGTCTTCGAGTATTTTGGTCTCCGGGTTGCGGACAAATAATTTCTGTTGGACGAAAGCGATGATTTCCCGGACATTGTCCATGGTGTATTTGCCGCTTTCCAACAATTCGGTATATGCGTCGATTTGCTGTTGTAAAGAGACTAATACCCCACCGATTACTTTCTTAAATAAAACCGTCGAATCTTTGATCTTGTCGGGTACGACATTATCTATGTTTTTGATAAAAATAACATCGGCATCGATGTCATTCAGGTTCTCGATCAAAGCGCCGTGACCTCCCGGACGAAAAACCAGTTTGCCATTATCCCTGAACGGCTCGTTTTGCATATTGGCAGCAATTGTGTCCGTAGAAGGCTTTTGTTCAGAGAAAGTAACCGAATATTTTACGTTGAATAGTTTCTCGTAATCTGATTTTTTATCAGAAACCAATTGCTTGAAATAGGGTAAATGTTCTTTCGATACCGTAAAATGAACGTTGACGTTCCCGGCCGCATTGCGTGCATATAGAGCTCCTTCGGCAAGATGCTCTTCCATAGCCGTACGGCTCGAGTCTCCGTAGTTGTGGAATTTCAACATCCCTTTTGGTAAAGAACCGTAATTCAAACCCTTGTCCAACAAAAGATTGGCGACTACCGGTTTGTATTTCTTTTCTGCGATGAGTGAAGGAATATCTTTCCCTTCATTCTTCATACAGGCGGCATTCAAATCGTTGTAGAAAGCAAAATGAGTAATATTATCGAAAAACTTCTTCTCAAAATCGGTTGTCGGCACATCGTAAGTTGCGTCTAAAAATTCGAACAGATTTTTAAACATTCGGCTGGCTGCACCTGAAGCCGGAACAAATTTTACGATAACGGGATTTCCCGACAAATAATTTTCCCATGTTTCGAGATAATGTTCGCATTCTTTTTCGTCCAAAGACAAAATGCCATTACCGATAGAGGCCGGTGAGTTCAATTTCAAAAACGGAAATCCTGTTTTAAAACAAGAAAGTTGTTCTTCGATTTGAGATTCGCTGATACCTTTTTTATTCAACAAATCACGGTCTTCCTGTGTCAAAGTCATAGTATATTATTTAGTTAATGATATTTCCAAAACCACTCAAATTTACAAAAACCTTATTAAATTCGTGAATAATAAGTTCAAAAAATATATATTTGAATCGTTTTTATTTGGTAAAAAAAGATAAGATTATGGGAGAGAGTACATATTTTACTGTTCCTGAACAGAAAGAATTCCTGTCTGCTTATCGGGCATTATGGAGATCCTCTCATTCATTGATTGGAGAAGACGATTTTAAACGCATTCGCGAGATGATTACCGGCGCGATAAAAGAGGGTAATTATCTGCGCGATAAAAATGGCGTGAATGTCTTGCTGCGGAATATTAATACGGCGCTTATCCTTTCGAAAGAGGTAGGCCTCGAGCGAAGTACCTTGATCGCCGTTTTGATCTATAATCTGGTATCCGGCGGAAGTTATACTCAAGAACAGGTCGAAGATCTTTTTGGAACCGATATCGCTAAAATCATACGCGGACTTATTAAGGCAAACAGTCTTTATGCCAAACAAGCTACCGTAGAGAGCGACAACTTCAGAAAATTGTTGTTGACTTTTGCAGAAGATGTGCGGGTGATCATTATCATGATTGCCGATCGCTTGTGCCTGATGCGAATGATCAATCATCATCCTAATGAACAATTTCGTGTCAATGTTGCTTGTGAAGCATCTTATTTGTATGCCCCGTTGGCTCATCGTTTGGGGCTTTATACGATCAAATCCGAGTTAGAAGATCTATCTCTGAAATATACCGATCGGCCTACATTTAATGAAATTGCCAGAAAACTGAACGAGACAAAGGCGGCTCGGGATAAATATATTTATGAATTCATTAAACCGGTGAAAGCTAAATTGGAGGCTGCCGGGTTGAAATTTGAAATTAAAGGAAGAACAAAATCCATATCTTCGATTCTCAATAAAATAAGAAAACAGAAAGCCGAATTAGAAGATATTTACGATTTGTTTGCGATACGTGTTGTATTGGATACTCCCGAAGAACAGGAGAAAGCCGACTGTTGGAAAGTCTATTCTATCGTTACCGATATGTATCAACCCAATCCGAAGCGCTTAAAGGATTGGCTTTCGATCCCAAAAAGTAACGGATACGAATCTTTGCACATAACGGTATGGGGACCTGAAAACCGTTGGGTGGAAGTGCAGATACGAAGCAAACGTATGGATGAGATTGCCGAAAGGGGATTGGCAGCGCATTGGAAATATAAAGGCTTAAAGAGCGAAAGCGGATTGGATGACTGGCTGAATAATGTCAGGGATATTTTGGAATCTGCCGACACGACCGGTCCTATGGAACTGATGAAAGAGTTCAAAATGGATCTTTATGATAAAGAGGTTTTCGTATTTACGCCCAAAGGTGATTTGTATAAATTACCGAAAGGAGCGACGGTCCTTGACTTTGCCTTTTTGATTCATACCGCACTGGGAAGCAAATGTGTGGGTGCAAAAGTAAATGATAAGAATCAGCCGATCAAATATCTGCTGAAGAGCGGGGATACGATCGAAATATTGACTTCGCCTTCTCAGACCCCGAAGCAGGATTGGCTGAATATTGTGGCGACATCTAAAGCTCGGGTGAAGATAAAACAGGCATTGAACGAAACTGCCTATAAAGAAGCCGAATTCGGAAAAGAATTGTTGCAACGCCGTTTTAAAAACAGAAAGATCGATGTTGACGAGGCGATAATGATGCGCCTGATAAAGAAGATGGGCTATAAAACGGTTACCGATTTTTATTTCGATTTGTCACAAGAAAAAATCGATGTAAATGCCGTGATCGATTCTTATCTCGATTTAGACAAGAAAGAGAATGAAGAGTCGGTCGAGTTGCGTACTGCCGAAAGTTATGTGCAATCTCTTTCCCCCGAAGAGTTGGGAAAAGAAGATGTCTTGGTGATCGATAAAGATTTGAAAGGGGTCGATTACAAATTGTCAAAGTGTTGTAATCCTATCTATGGAGATGAAATATTCGGATTTGTTTCCACGCAGGGAAGCATTAAGATACATCGGATGGATTGCCCTAATGCGTTGGCTTTAAGAACCCGGTTCGGATACAGAATTGTCAAGGCTCGTTGGTCGGGGAAACAAGGCTCACAGTATGCTACGGTCTTGCGTGTGGTCGGCAATGACGACATCGGTATTGTGACAAATATAACATCGATTATTTCAAAAGAGAAAAACATTACGATGCGAGGCATATCTATCGATTCTAATGATGGGCTTTTCCAAGGTCATATTACTGTTTTGGTCGATGATTTGTCTGCACTGAATAGCCTGATGAAAAAATTGAAAACCGTAAAAGGTGTGAAGAATGTAGATCGGGTGACATTAAATAAATGATATTTAGATAGATTGTTATGAAAAAAATCTTTTTTATTTCGATTGTCGGTTTGGCCCTGTTCGGCGGAGCATGTTCCGAGAAAAAAAGTCCGGCTGCCGAACAATATAAGAAAGCCGAAGAGTTGTATCATCAAGGAGATTATGCTCAGGCAAAGGTCGCTATCGACAGTATTGAGATAATCGACCCTCGGGCATTTGATGAAATACGGGCAGGAATGCAACTGATGCGCCGTGTCGAATTGAGTATAAATGAACGTAATCTGGCCTATGTCGATAGCCTGTTGCCGATACGTCAGGCGTCCCAGAAAGATTTGCTTTCCGAATTCCGGTTGCAAAAAGATGAAGAATATCAAGAGGAAGGTCATTATGTTTATAAGAAAGATCGCAATGCCGGAAGCGTCAATCGCTCTTGTTTACGGATTCAGGTGACCGAAGACGGTCAGATGCAGTTGATGAGTGTCTATTCAGGAGCAACAAAGTTGGATCATGAGTCGGTAAAAGTCGAATTGCCCGATGGTACATTTGCCCTTACTTCGGTTATCCCTTACGATGGTGCGAATAACTACCGTTTTGTAAATGCCGGAGTTACAACCGAAGTTGTAACTTATAAAGGAAAAGAAATGCGCTCTGTCGCCGATTTGATCTATAATAGCAACGGTGCGAAAATCAAGGTAAGCTATGAAGGTAAAAGGCCCTATTCTTTTGTCTTGGACAACAGTACCCGGAATGCCATCAGTGCTTCGTATGAGCTTTCTATGGTCATGTTCGACATAAAACAGTTGCAACGAGAAAAAGCAATAGCCACGAAGACGATCGAAATATTGAAGAAACAGATTGCCGATTATGAATCGGGACGTTTAAGCGGAAGTAAAGATTGATAAGTATTTTTTTAAAATATAGCCAGCCATTAAGAGTTATTGCTTAATGGCTGTTTTTTTATTTTATCTTTCTCTGTTATAGATGATTCTTTTTTATCCAGTCGAAAATGGCTTTATAGGTCGCTTCTCTGGCCTCTTTTTTAGAAAGAATCAGATCGTGCATGCCCTCTTTTATTTCTATTTCTGTAACATCGTTTCCGAGTCGTTTCCCATATTTGGCAATGTCTTTTACATCCAGTACGCCGTCTCCGGTCTGGTGTTCGGGACTCCATGTATCTCCGTAAACCGAGTTACTTGAATAGAGAACCAAAACGGGGCAGGGAATATCTAATCCTCTATGTATTTTTTTCTGTCCCCGATGAATAGCTCGTATCCATCCCGTAGTCAGGGGTGGCGACTGCATGAGTTTCTTGGTCGTGTCATATTCCCATTCGCCATGGTACGATTTCAGAAGGCTTTCGCCATAAGCTGTCGAGATACCTTGTTTTATCTTCGCTTTTTTTGAAAAGAGGGCAAAGAAAGAGACCAGAGGAATAGCAATCTTTTCTTTAAACCAACTTTGGTTCATATCGAGAAACGGACTATTTAAAATCAGCCCTTGAACGGGAAGGTCATTCCTGTATGTATGACAGAAGAGCGAAGTAATCAATCCTCCCGTAGAATGTCCCATCAATATGATTTCGCGATTTCCCTCCTGTTGCATGATGTGTATGACCGTGTCAATATCGGCAAAATATTCATTTAAATTTCGAACATTGAATAACGGTTGGTTGGCCAGAGCAGACCTTCCGTATTTCCTTAAATCGACGGCATAAAAATTGAACCCTGCATTATCGAAATGTTCCGCCAGAGATTTTTGAAAAAAATAATCATTAAATCCATGCACATAAAGGATGGCTTTATCGGCCGATTTTTCTCCCTTTTTGCGGATAATGGTCGTTACCACTTTTCCGTCATAATCATCGGGCATTTGTATTGTTTGCTGAACGAAATCTTCTCCTAAAATATCAGTACGGTATTGAGCAAAACCATTTATACCGAGAAATATAAAAAGGAGTAGAAATAATAAGAGTCTTTTTCTCATAATCTTTAATATCGAGTTCTTTCCATTTATTGAAGATAAAACAGCAAGTCCGGGATATAAGTTTAATCTCCCAACGATATTTTTATGTTATTGAATACTTTACCCAACAAAATATGAGCTGTCTGTATCTCCTCATCATCCAATCCGTTTAATGCAGCTTTCATCGTTGTTGTGACTATGGGTTGAGTCATCTCTTCGAGATTACGCCCTTTCTCGGTCAGGTTGATGATATTGATGCGTCGGTCTTTCAAACTGGCCGAGCGGGTTACCAGATTCTGTTTTTCGAGATTGTCGATAAGTCGGGTCATACTCGGTTTGTCTTTGAATGTTGCATTGCATAATTCCTGTTGGGTAACACCGTCTTTCGACCATAAATAATAAAGAACAGTCCATTGCTCCGGAGTTATATCGATATTTATTTTTCGAAAACTTCGGTATAATTTCCGATTTATTGCTGCCGACAATTTTCCGCTTAATACGGCAAACAGCATTTCGTTGTCGATAGAGAGATGGTTCATGTTATAATAATTGTTTAAACAACAAAAGTACAAACAATATTTCATTAATCATAAAAGAAAAATTCTTTTATTTATATATCGATGCCGATTTATTTTGTACGCAAATAAAAATAACAGAGAGTTTTGTATTTTGCTAAATAATAATTACCTTTGCCCCCGCAATTTAAAATTTAAACTAACAAGTTAATTTAAACGAGTATGAATCATTATGAAACCGTTTTCATTTTAACTCCCGTTTTATCTGATGTACAGATGAAGGAAACGGTAGAAAAATTCAAAGCGATATTGGTAGCAGAAGGCGCTGAGATCGTGAATGAAGAAAACTGGGGATTGCGCAAATTGGCTTATCCTATCCAGAAGAAATCTACCGGCTTCTATCAGTTGTTGGAGTTTAATGCAGAACCGTCTGTAATCGCAAAGTTGGAAGTCAACTTCCGTCGTGATGAACGTGTTATCCGTTTCTTAACCTTTAGAATGGATAAATATGCTGCAGAATATGCTGCAAAAAGAAGGAGTGTTAAATCTAAAGAAGTAAAGGAGAATTAAGTCATGGCACAACAAAATCAATCTGAAATCAGATATTTGACTCCTCCCTCGGTGGACATCAAAAAGAAAAAATATTGCCGTTTCAAGAAAAACGGAATTAAGTATATCGATTATAAAGATCCCGAATTCTTGAAAAAGTTCCTGAACGAACAAGGTAAAATTTTACCTCGTCGTATTACCGGTACCTCGTTGAAGTTCCAACGCCGTATTGCTCAGGCTGTGAAGAGAGCACGTCATCTGGCGTTACTTCCTTATGTAACAGACATGATGAAATAATTTAATGAAGGAGGAAAATAGTAATGCAAGTAATATTAAAAGAAGATATCATAAATCTTGGGTATAAAGATGACGTTGTAACCGTTAAAGACGGATATGGTCGTAATTATCTTATCCCTCAAGGTAAGGCTGTTATCGCTACTCCTTCTGCATTGAAGATGTTAGCTGAGAACATGAAGCAACGCGCTCATAAACTCGAAAAAATCAAACATGACGCTCAAGAATTGGCTGCTAAATTGGAAGGCGTATCGTTGACAATTGGAGCAAAGACCAGTTCAACAGGTAAAATTTTCGGTTCGGTCAATAACATTCAAATCGCTGAAGCTTTAGAAAAAGCCGGTTATGAAATTGATCGTAAGGTTATCTATATAAAAGAAGCCGTAAAAGAAGTTGGTACCTATAAAGCTATTTTGAAACTTCACAAAGAAATCAGTGTAGAAATTCCTTTCGAAGTAGTTGCAGAATAATTGTAGGTTTGAGGATAAATAAAAAAATGCAGAGTTTGTAAAAACTCTGCATTTTTTTATTGTATAAAGAATTATCTATTTCCCGTTTCTCTCGACTTTAGGAATCATAAAGGAGGTATAAAGTTGTAGGAATGCTGCAACCAAAAGGAGTAAGATCCATTCATTTTGCCCTTTGAACATAAACCATGCCGATCCCATGATAATGAGTGTTGCAACCAGTTCTATCCGATAAAGGCGCTTAAGCCGAAAATTCGGGCCATTGTAGAGTTGGGTCACACGGGCGATAAACAAGCCTACGGCTCCGGTCGCAAATATATACACAGTAAAAGGTAATTTGAACAAATATAAAGCGGTTCCCGCCAAAACAAGCAGAGCAGAGACGGCCAAAATTATATTTCGTATTTTATCGCTCATTTTTCTTCCTCCGTTATGATGTAAATATCTTCGTTTTCTTTTTTCATCAAATATTGCTCTCGAGCAAATTTTTCCAGATTTTTCTCATTCGATTGCAACTCATTCAATTTGGTTTTGCTCTCTTCGATAACTGTCTGATAATGTTGTATCTCTTTTTTCAATCCATGAATTTGACGATCGTAAAGAAAACTCTGTACAAAACTGTTTTCATCTACAAAAATCATGATAAAAAGAAAAGTGATGACCAAAATGCGCATCAAAGTGATATGCTTTTTTATGAAATGCCATGAATTTGCAAAAATACGACTCATCTTAAAAACTTTATTTTTTACAAACGTACATAATCTTTTTTGTATCTAAAAGTTTTACTCTTTAATACCGCTTTTTTTTATGAATTTGACCGATTAAGAGCTCACATTTTTAAAAAGCGTGAAAAAAAAGGAAAATATTTAAGTTTCATCTAAGACGATTAAGCTATTTTTATACCTTTGTCCAAAATTTACGAATGTGAATCTAATCATAGATCAAGGAAATACGACAACAAAAGTTGCTCTATTCTGTCAGGATAAGTTGGAATATGCAATTACTGTTGCAAAGCCCAGCGAACAACTTATTGGAACATTACTTGATAAATATCAGGTCGCATCGTGTATTTATTCTTCGGTAGTGGACGTCCCTTCCGGTTTTCTGGATTATTTACAGGAAAAAATATCTCGATTTTATTTTTTGGATGCTGACACTCCGTTGCCGGTCAAGATTGAGTATGGTACTCCCGAGACATTAGGGCGCGACCGTATCGCTGGAGTCGTAGGCGCTTTTTATGAGAAGCCCGATTGCAATGTCTTGATTATCGACGCAGGTACGGCGATTACCTACGATTTGTTATTGAAACCGGGCATATTTGCCGGAGGCAATATTGCTCCCGGGGTCAAGATGAGGCTCAAAGCGCTGCACCATTTTACCGGAAAATTACCGTTAATTGAGAAAATAGGAGATTTCCCTCTTATGGGTACCAATACCGAAACCGCTATTCGGGCGGGAGTAATACAAGGAATCTTGTTCGAGATAGAAGGTTATATTCGGAAATTGAAAACCGTATATCCCGATCTTTTTATTTTTTTAACGGGAGGGGATGCTTTTTTATTGGCTGAAAAATTAAAAACTCCCATATTTGTGGATAAAAATATTGTATTAAAAGGATTAAACAGAATACTTTATTATAATGCTGAAAAATAAAACATTTATTGTCTTAATAGCACTATCCTTGTTGGGTGGAATGAGCAGTGTGGCACAGAATAGCACAAACTCTCCGTATTCTCGTTACGGATATGGTATTCTGGAAGATAACATAGTAGGGACCTCTCGGGCTATGGGTGGCATTGGATACGGATTTCAAAGCGGACGTCAAATTAATATCAAGAATCCGGCATCCTATGCAGCTATGGACTCTCTGACTTTCCTTTTCGATATTGGTGTTAGCCTGCAAAATACGTGGATGAAAGAAAACACGTTGAAAGAATCGAATATAAACGGAAATTTAGATTATGTGACCTTGCAGTTCCCTTTAGGACGCCATATGGCAGGAAGTGCCGGATTGGTACCTTTCTCTTCAGTGGGGTATAGTTTTGGCGGATCGATTCCGAATGGTTCATATACACAGGTTGGAGAAGGAGGTATCAGCCAAGCCTTTTTAGGTTTGAGTGGACATATATATAAGGGCCTTTATCTCGGTGCGAACGTATATTATCTTTTTGGAAATATAGAGCATACGACGACTTTATTACCTACGGACAATACCATTGGTAGTATCTTTTTGAAAAAACTGCATGTGTCTGACTTTCGTGCCGAATTTGGTTTGCAATATGCGCATGACATAAATAAAAAAAATAAAATTATTGTCGGTGCTGTTTATTCTCCCGGGAAGAAATTACTGGGTAAGGCTTATGCCTATGAACAAGTTTATTCTACGTCGAGCGGAACTACTTCTGTATCCAGATCCGATTCTTCGAGCATGAAACCGAATTACGCTCTGCCTTCTTCGATTGGTGCCGGTTTTACGTATGTATGGGATAACCGATTGACAGTAGGTGCCGATGTCACTTTTCAAGATTGGAGTAAAGTAAAATATGCCGGTGTCAAAGACAGTTTGAACAACCGTTTCAAAGTGGCAATAGGAGCCGAGTACTTACCCAATCCTCTATCGGGGAATTATATGAAACGTATGCGTTATCGAGTGGGAACATTCTATAATCACTCTTATTTAAAGGTAAAAAGTTGTGATGTAGATGAATATGGCGTTACATGCGGATTTGGATTCCCCTTGAGAAGAGATAAGTCTTTAGTGAATCTCTCGTTTGAATATTTAAATCGGCAATCAACGCCGACATCATATATTCGGGAAAATTTTATCCGGGTATCGTTGAGTCTTACCTTCAATGAACTTTGGTTCTTTAAACAACGATTTGAATAATAGCTTTATAAAACTCGAAGAGATGTTGTTCGATAAAGAATAACATCTCTCGCCGTTTTTGTAAAGTCGATAAAAAAACGCATATTATTACTGCCCCTGTAACGAAAATATTTAATTTTGCCTGAATTAAAGAATTAAAAAAACAGAATGAATACGATCCGCAAAACTATATTTATCTCCCCTTTTATAGGGGTTGTGTTTATCGTGGCATCTGTTCTGATGACTATCTTCTTTACATCTTGTGAAAAGAAAGCAAAAAATGAAGTGGTCAAATCTTTTTCCGATCCGCAGAAAATACCTTCACTGAAGAGTTTCGACGTAACGACTCTGATTTCAGACTCTGGGATAACCCGTTATCGTATCAAGGCAAAAGAGTGGCTGATGTTCGAAAATGCAAAAGAACCCTATTGGTTGTTTCCCAAAGGAATTTATGTCGAAAAATTTGATGAAAAATTTCATGTAGATGCTTTTATTATGGGAGATTCGGCGATTTTCTATAAATACAAGCAGTTGTGGGAGCTTCGTGGAAATGTAAAGATGGCGAATTTGCAAAATGAACGGTTTTTTACCGAGTTACTTTTTTGGGATCAAAAAAAGAGAGAAATTTATTCAGATAGTGCAATTCACATAGAAAAAGTAGATCGGATAATCGAAGGCATCGGGTTTGTCTCCAATGAACCTATGACACAATATACAATACGTCAGACGACCGGCATCTTCCCCATGCAGTCTCCGGCCGAAAGACAACCCGAAAAATCGGATAGCTTGAGAAATGTCAGAGACACAAATGCCCAGCGTTATGCACCTCAAAAGAAAGGAGGACAATCTTGACTATGGCAATGATACTTGTTTCGCTTTTGTTTTCAATATTCTTCTTCGGCATCGAAATCGCATTTATTTCTTCAAATAAGGTGCGTTTTGAGTTGGATGTAAAAGAGAATACATTTCTTGGCCGTATTCTTAATTTGTTTTATCGTCATCCCGAAGAATTCCTTTCGACCATGTTTGTCGGGAGCATTATCGCCCTGATTATTTACGGCATCGGTATGGCCGATTTGCTTTCCCCTCTATTTTCGGACATCTGCAACCATTCCTTATTTATTATAGTGGGGCAAATTGTTGTGTCGACACTTGTTGTCCTTTTGACAGCAGAATTTATATCCAAAACCGTTTTCCAGATTGATCCGAATTTCTCTTTGAAGATTTTTGCCGTACCGCTTTATCTCATCTACATATTATTATATCCGGTTGCAAAACTCATCTCGCTGTTGTCATTCGGAATTTTGCGGGTGGGCGGTGTGCGTGTCGACCGTTCCGAGAACGAAAATATTATGAGCAAGGGAGACCTTGATACCTTTATTCAGCAAAGTATAGACGAGTCGCAAGGAGAAGCCGAAGTCGATACAGAAGTTAAAATCTTCCAGAATGCATTGGATTTTTCTACATTGCGCATACGGGAGTGTATGATTCCCCGTGCCGAGATTGTCGCAGTCGATATCGATGGAGCGACAGAACAGGATTTGATCTCTTTGTTTATAGAAACGGGGTTATCTAAAATCGTTGTTTATCGGGGCAATATCGATAATATAGTGGGATACATCCACTCTTCTGAGATGTTTAAACAAGCTGAAGACTGGAGAACTTATATAAAGCCGATATTGTTGGTACCGGAAACAATGGCAGCGCAAAAGTTGATGAAAAGTATGATGCAACAGAAAAAAAGCATTGCTGTCGTTGTCGATGAATTTGGCGGAACTGCCGGCGTCATAACACTCGAAGACTTGGTCGAAGAGATATTTGGCGATATCGAAGATGAACATGATACGCTCAATTATGTCGCGCGAAAGATCGGTGAAAACACTTATGAATTCTCCGGACGAGTAGAAATCGAGAAAATAAATGAACTTTTCGGTATCGGATTACCCGAATCGGATGAATACATGACAATTGCAGGATATATCTTGTATCATTATAAAACAATTCCGAAACAAGGCGAAATCGTTGAAATAGAAAATTATAAATTTGAAATATTAAAAGGAAACAGAACCAAAATCGAATTAGTGAGGATGAAAATTGGTGACTAACGGAAATTTTTGACTTTACAATAGGTTTGTAAATGCTTTTTTTCGTATCTTCGTGCACTTACTTAGAAAATTATTTAAGAAATATAAAACTAAAACACAATCTAATAAATGGCTACGTTACAAAAAATCAGAGGTAAAGCCGGGCTTCTTGTCGGAGTGATTGGAGTGGCTTTGCTGGCTTTTATCGTGGGTGACCTTTTAAATTCGGGTCATACCTTTTTTAGCATGAACCGTAACAAAATAGCAGTAGTTAACGGTAAAAAAATTACTCCGGAAGAGTTTCAGGCGCAAGTGCAAATGCGTACCGAAGAGATGCAGAATATGTATAGACAGCAATACGGAATGTCTCTTCCTGAAGGAGCTGCTTCTCGTATAAATAAAGAGGTATATGACCAGATGGTACAAGATATTTTACTGGCCGATGCAACCGAAGAACTTGGTCTTACAGTTTCGAAAGAAGAGTTGTCTGACTTGTTGCAAGGCGACAATATCGTACCTATGGTAAAACAACAATTTACCGACCCTCAGACCGGAGTTTTCAATAAAGACCTTTTATTGAATTTCTTACAAGTTATTTTTGACGAAAACGAGTCGAATCTTCAAGGCGAAATGAAAGATCAAATCATGCGCCAACGTGAAGCATGGCTGAATATCGAAAAAAATGTAAAGCAACAACAATTAGTAGGGAAATACTTCACTTTGCTGTCTAAGTCGATGGCTCCGAACAAGCTTGATCTCAAGGCTGCTTATGACAACGGAAAAAGTAGCGTCGACTTTGCATACGTTGAACAACCTTATACATCTATTGCTGATTCTACAATAGCTGTCAGCGAATCGGAATTGAAAAACTTGTACAACAAAGAAAAAGAAAACTTCAAACAAGAAGAAAAACGTGAAGTTAAATTCTTCTCTGTCGATATCGTTCCCAGTCAAGGCGATTATAAACTGACCGAAGAAAAAATCAATAATCTGAAAGAAAACTTTTCGACGACTACTGATATTGCCGGAATGTTAAGTTTCAATACAGACGTTCCGTATGTAGATGCTTATGTTGCTCAGAGAAACATGAACCCGGAAATGAAAAAATTTGTGGAGACTTCACAAGTAAATGATGTTTACGGTCCTGTTTTCGAAGACGAATCTTATAAAATGTATCGTCTCATGGGTAAAACCGTAGCACCCGATTCTGTCAAAGTTCGTCATATCATGTTCCCTCTTCAGGCCGATGAAAAGATCAAAAACCAGATGGACAGTATTTTGAATGTCCTTAATAACGGCGGAGACTTTGCCGCATTGGCAAAACAATTCTCCGTAGACCAAAATTCTGCTGCTAACGGTGGTGACCTCGGCTGGTTGACAGAAACAACTGCTGCACAATTCGGACAGAAATTCGTTTCTTCTATTTTTAATGGCGGATCAGGATTCTTTACCGTAGAAACTCCGTATGGCCAACATATCATGCAAGTAACAGAGCGTACGGCTGCTGTTCCTAAAGCAAAAGTTGCACAATTGGTTTTAAAAGTACGTCCGAGTTCAGAAACTTACAGTACTCTGTATAATAAGGTAAGTTCTTATATCGCCGAGAACGGAAATTTGGAATCTTTTGAAAAAAATGCCAAAGATAAAGGCTTCACTTTGAATACTGTTGAGTTGACGACAGAAGACATCAGCGTAGGTATGTTGAATGATGGCCGTGAAATCGTAAGATGGGCTTACAAATCGGATAAAGGAGACATCTCTGAAATATTCAATATCGAAAACAAATTCTTGGTGGCAGCACTTTCTAATGTAACCCCTGCCGGTTATGCTCCTTTAAAAACGCTTGAAAGTTATTTGAAAACAAAATTGTTGGCCGATAAGAAAGCCGATATGATTATGAAGTCATTGTCTGAGAAAGCTCCCAAAACACTGGATGCTTATGCCTCGGCCATGAATTCAAAAGTAGATACAGCGAAGTTTGTAACATTCAATACTTCTGTAATTACAGGTATCGGACGCGAACCGGTATTATGCGGTATTGCTCCATATGCATCTGTCAATCAGTTGCAAGGTCCGGTCAAAGGTAACAATGGCGTTTACGTTTTGTCGGTAACCAAAAAAGATGAAAGCTCAGTACCGATGAATAATGATATGGAAAAACAGAAATACCAGCAGATGATGTATTCTCTCCTTTCCAGTCAACTTATGGAAGTTATGAAAGATAAAGCCGAAATAGAAAATAACCGTGTGAAGTTCTTCTAAATCGGTATTCGGAAATAGGAAAAGGGGCAGTTGACAACTGCCCCTTTTTTGTTTCCTTCTTTTAGTCATGTCGATAAAGATTTTTAGGTATTCCGTTGTGTTCTTTATACTCTTTGTTTACTTTTGTATTAAATAGAAAAGTAAGTGGAAAAGGAATATTTAGCAGGAAAAACTTTAGATGAATTGACAACGATTGTCACCCGTATGGGTATGCCCCGTTTCTCGGCAGGACAAATTGCCGCATGGCTATACAGAAAACGCGTGCGGGACATCAATGAAATGACAAACCTGTCTAAGCAGAATCGGGAACGTCTTGCCGCTGAATATGAAGTAGGATATTCTGACCCGGTAGAAGATATGCGTTCGGTCGATGGAACAGTCAAGTATCTGTTCAAAACAGCCTCGGGACAATATGTCGAGTCGGTCTATATTCCCGATCGTGATCGGGCGACATTATGTGTATCGTCTCAGGTAGGATGTAAAATGAACTGTTATTTCTGTATGACCGGCAAGCAGGGATTCAAATCCCAACTTACGGCACGAGAAATTATGAATCAGATCATCTCTATCCCGGAGAGTGACACCCTGACCAATCTTGTCTTTATGGGGATGGGCGAGCCTTTGGACAATTTGGATGAAGTGATGAAGGCCTTAACAATCTTAACGGCAAAATGGGGGTTTGCTTGGAGCCCGAAAAGAATAACCGTATCTACGATCGGAATAAAACCGCATTTGACCCGTTTTTTGGAAGAGAGCAATTGCCATTTGGCTGTAAGTTTGCATAACCCTTTTCCGGAAGAACGATTGTCGGTAATGCCCATACAGAAAGTTTACCCTATTGCAGACATAATAGCGTTGCTTCGCAATTATGACTTCAGTCATCAACGCAGGCTCTCGTTCGAATATATTATGTTCAGTGGCTTTAATGACTCGCTCAAACACGCAGAAGCATTGTCTAAATTACTGAAAGGAATGGACTGTCGGATAAATTTGATCCGGTTTCATGCAATCCCGGGTGTCGATCTTAAGACTTCGGTCGATTCCGATATGATCGCTTTTCGAGATTATATGAACCACAAGGGATTTACTTGTACGATACGCTCGTCGCGGGGAGAAGATATATTTGCCGCCTGTGGAATGCTTTCTACGGCAAAGAAAGAGAACAAGGATTTCCTGAAAGGCAAATGAGTTTTTGTAATATTACACCGGTCATATCGAATATAATATTAAAAATATTAGCTATCTTAGAGCATTAATTGGAAAATAAGGTAAACACTGTTTTTATCTGTTTTTATATAAAGAATAAAATAAATGGGACAAGGTTATAAAATAAAAGTAGGAATTACGCAGGGCGATATTAACGGAATCGGTTATGAAGTCATATTGAAAACGCTGTTAGACCCTCGTATAACAGAGATATGCACTCCCGTGGTATATGGCTCCTCGAAGGTGGCTGCATATCACCGTAAAGCCTTAGATCTGCCGGCTATTAATTTTAATATCATTGCCAATGCCGAACAAGTTTCGGATATGAAACTGAATATGATCAATTGCATCGATGAGGAAGTAAAGGTAGAGCTGTCGAGACCTACCGCTCAGGCAGGAGAAGCTGCCTACCGTTCTTTGGAACGAGCTGTTTCCGATTTAGAGAGTGGATTGATCGACGTCTTGGTAACAGCCCCGATCAATAAACATACGATACAGTCCGATAAATTTGAGTTTCCCGGCCACACTGAATACTTGGAAAAGAAGTTGGGGAAGGGGAAAAAATCCTTAATGATATTATTGAATGATTTTTTGCGTGTAGCTCTGGTAACAGGACATATTCCTTTGTCAGAAGTCCCTTCACAGATTACACAATCCGGTATCGTACAAAAACTGAAAATTTTCAATCATTGCTTGAAACAGGATTTCGGCATTGTAAAACCTCGTATAGCTGTTTTATCGTTGAATCCTCATGCCGGAGAAGACGGCCTGCTTGGAAATGAAGAAAAAGAGATTATTATTCCGGCGTTGAAAGAGGCCGAAGAAATGGATATTCTATGTTTCGGACCTTATGCTGCCGACGGATTTTTCGGGTCGGGACATTTCTCTAAGTTCGATGGCGTTTTGGCAATGTATCATGATCAGGGATTGACTCCGTTCAAGACTCTGGCTATGGAGGACGGCGTGAATTATACGGCTGGATTGCCCTTTATACGAACCTCTCCGGCACATGGTACGGCATATGATATAGCCGGCGAAAATAAAGCTTCGGAAGAGTCTTTCCGTAATGCTTTGTATTTGGCTTTGGATGTTTTCAGTAATCGGGAAGATTATCATCAGATGAAAAGCAATCCGCTTCGTCGCCAATATTTCGATAAGAGTGGCGATAGCGAAGTGCTCGATCTGAATACTCCCGAAAAAGACGATTAGGTAAATATTTCTCAAAATGTTTACTGTTTTTTGGAAAAGATAATTTGGATAACATTAACCGAAATAAAATATTAAGAATGGGAAAAGTTTTAATTATAGGAGCCGGTGGAGTCGGTACGGTTGTCGCTCATAAAGTGGCACAAAACCCCGATGTGTTTACAGAAATCGTATTGGCAAGCCGAACAAAGTCGAAATGCGATGCCATTGCCAAGGCAATCGGCAATGACCGTATAAAGACTGCTCAAGTCGATGCCGATAATGTAGATGAATTGATCGCATTGTTTAATACGCATAAACCGGATATTGTAATCAATGTAGCATTGCCTTACCAGGACCTGACGATAATGGATGCCTGTCTGGCTTGCGGGGTAAATTATCTGGATACGGCAAACTACGAACCGCTTGACGAAGCTAAATTCGAATATAAATGGCAATGGGCTTACCAAGAACGTTTTAAGGAAGCCGGCCTGACCGCTATCTTGGGTTGTGGATTCGATCCGGGAGTATCGGGAGTATATACGGCGTATGCCGCAAAACACTATTTCAAAGAGATGCATTATCTGGATATTGTCGACTGTAATGCCGGCGATCACGGAAAAGCATTTGCGACAAACTTTAATCCCGAAATCAATATACGTGAGGTTACGCAAAAAGGAAAATATTATGAAAACGGAAAGTGGATCTATACCGAACCGCACGAAATTCACAAACCGTTGAATTACCCCAATATAGGTCCTAAAGAATCGTATGTCATTTACCATGAGGAACTCGAATCATTGGTAAAAAACTATCCTACCTTGAAACGGGCACGTTTTTGGATGACTTTCGGTCAGGAATATTTGACCCATTTGCGCGTAATCCAGAATATAGGCATGGCCCGTATCGATCCTATTTTGTATAATGGAGTAGAAATCGTGCCGATACAATTCTTGAAAGCCGTACTTCCCAACCCCGGTGAACTCGGTGAAAATTACGTTGGCGAGACCTCTATCGGTTGCCGAATCAAAGGTATCGATAAAGAAGGTAAAGAGATGACCTATTATGTTTATAATAACTGCAGTCATCATGCTGCCTATCTTGAAACCGGCGCCCAAGGCGTTAGTTATACTACCGGAGTCCCGGCCATGATCGGGGCGATGATGTTCTTAAAGGGATTATGGAAAAAACCGGGAGTTTTCAATGTAGAAGAATTCGATCCCGATCCTTTTATGGAACAATTAAACAAACAAGGATTGCCTTGGCATGAAATATTCAATGAAGACTTAGAAGTCTGATCGAAAATTGGAAAGAAAACATTATTGTCATTCTGGAGCAACACGTGTTCGATGAACAGTCTCTCCGGAATGACAATTTTTATAATTCTCAACGGTAACCCTTTAGGGCGATTAGCATGAGGTGCGAGACGGATTATTTACGAATATCCGTTTTTTTTAATGTATATCGAAGAATGGAATATTTCGACCGTAGACGAGGCCATACCGTGTCTTTATTTTTAGAGAATAGGATAATGTTGAAAAATAATTTCAGTATGCTTTTATTTGGCATAGTCGTGTCTTTCTTTTGCAATAAAGATAACAGCAGAATAACTGTATAAATAGAATATACTTCTTGATGTTATGCAGGAAATCATTATCTTTGAGAATTAAAAACGATAGATTATGGCATTAAAAATAGGAGATAAAATTCCTGAGATTCTGGGATATGACCAGACAGGAAAAGAATTGAGAAGAGATGATTTTAAAGGTAAAAAATTGGTTCTTTACTTTTATCCTAAAGACAATACTCCCGGATGTACGGCCGAGGCTTGTAGCTTGCGGGATGCATATTCCGAATTGCAGGCTGCAGGGTATGAGGTGGTAGGAGTGAGTAAAGACAATGAGAAATCTCATCAGAAATTTATAGAAAAACAATCATTGCCGTTCTCCTTGATTGCAGATGTCGATACCCGATTGAATCAAGAATTTGGAGTATGGGCCGAGAAAAAAATGGCCGGAAGATCTTATATGGGTACGTTGAGAACAACATTCTTGATTGATGAAAACGGAATAATAGAGCGTGTGATAGAGAAAGTAAATACAAAAGATCACGCCGTACAGATTTTGAATGAAAAATAAAAACAGATAGAATATGGAAAATACAGAAGAAAAAAAGGCTCCTGCGGGGAAAATTCCGGTACCGAGTGAAAAGTTGAAAGCATTGCAAGCCGCAATGGATAAAATTGAGAAAAATTATGGCAAGGGAGCCATTATGAAAATGGGCGATGACCATATTGAGGAGATTGCCGTAATTCCTACCGGATCGATCGGGTTGAATGCCGCTTTGGGAGTAGGAGGGTTCCCTCGTGGTCGGGTAATCGAAATTTATGGACCGGAATCTTCCGGTAAAACGACATTGGCAATCCATGCGATTGCAGAAGCACAAAAGGCTGGAGGTATTGCCGCAATTATAGATGCCGAGCATGCTTTTGACCGCTTTTATGCCGAAAAATTGGGCGTAGATGTCGAGAATTTGTGGATATCCCAACCGGACAGTGGAGAACAGGCTTTGGAAATTGCCGAACAGTTGATCCGTTCTTCGGCCGTAGATATTATCGTTATCGACTCGGTAGCAGCCTTGACTCCCAAAGCCGAGTTGGAAGGGGAGATGGGTGACTCTAAAATGGGGTTGCAAGCACGGCTTATGTCTCAGGCTCTGCGTAAACTGACAGCAACAATTAGCAAGACAAATACTACTTGTATCTTTATCAATCAGTTGAGAGATAAATTGGGCGTGATGTTCGGTAATCCGGAGACGACAACCGGAGGTAATGCCTTAAAGTTTTATGCTTCTGTACGTTTGGATATACGTCGTATCAGTCAGATAAAAGAAGGGGACGAAGTTATCGGTAACCAGACAAGAGTAAAAGTGGTAAAAAATAAAGTCGCACCTCCTTTCCGAAAAGCCGAGTTTGACATTATGTTTGGCGAAGGAATATCTCGGGCCGGAGAAATTATCGATTTGGGTGTAGAAAAGGGTATTATCAAGAAAAGCGGTTCTTGGTTTAGCTACGATGACACAAAATTGGGACAAGGTCGGGATGCTGCTAAAAAATGTATTCAAGACAATCCGGAGTTGGCAGAAGAGCTGGAAGCCAAAATTATGGAGGCTTTGCGGCCTGCAACTAAATAGGTCAGAAATTATAGAAATCAAAAAAATAAAAATAGCAGGTCATTGCACAATGACCTGCTATTTTTTTAATAAGTACTATTTAAATATGTTTTCTAATACTTTGACTTATTATATTATATACTTTCTGTTTGGTTGATGATATCGACCGTATTGACTATATTAAATATATTAAGTAAATTTGTGTTTAATTATTAATAGAGAAAAGCGTAAGTCGTTTCCGTATTTCTGTTAGGAAACTTTCAGCGCAACGCTTTTTATTTTTGAGTGTAGTTGCTGAGGCGCGGGCAAATTTGTTATTTAAATACTTATGAAAAAAAGTCTTTTTGTATTGTGGATTACCCTGATTTTTGTCGCTTGCTCGGATGATGATAAAAAAGAATTAGCATTAGCTCCGGGTACTTCATTAGATTATGTAGTTTATGCTGATGAAACTTCTGTGACACCTGCGGGAGGAATCTCTTTTACTGCTGTAGCTCCTTGGCGGGCAACCGTTTCAGAGCTGCAGTCTGATGAGTCGCAAACTTCTGCTGAGGAATATACCGGAACTTGGATAAATGTTTCTCCTGATTATGGTGATATGGCGGGAGACTATACAATTCAGATTACTTTAGACAAAAATTTGACAGGAAAAGACAGAAAAGCTGTTGTGGCTATCGAATGTGGGGAGACAAAAGTTTCGATTACGATAGAGCAAAAAGCATTGACCGTGAATGGTGATATTCCGGGAGGCGGAGATGCCTCTGTCATCGGGTTGATCTCGGAATTGTTTTTCTATTTCCCACAAAATATAGATCGTGAGAACTCAAGGTTTGAGTTAACTTATGATGACCAGGGGCGGTTGGTAACATGGAAAGAAAAGAGTATCGATTATGACGGTAGTGTCAATACCAAGACACTTACCTATCAATATGGTGACAAAGTGGTTTATATCTCTTCCGACAAGAATGCCGATTATTTCGTAACAGCATATTTGAATGATGCCGGTTATGTCGTTCGTGCTGAGGAAAGACGTCAGGGAGGTGAACAAGAGATCACGACATATCTCTATGATTCGGAAAATCATTTGATCCGTACTGAACAATCGGGTGAATGGGAAGATTATGTTTGGTCCGATGGTAATTTAATAGAAATACACTATGACAATACGCAAGGAGAGTCAGATAAGACAGAATATACTTATTATACAAATCTGGAAAACAAAGAGAACTTTGATTTTTCTGAACGGACGTCATGGCTCGAAGAATTGATGTATGCAGGGCTTACAGGCGTACAAAGCCGCAATCTTGTGCGTACGGAAACAGGAAGTACTGAGTCGGCATGGAAAGATAACGGAAGTTGGGAATATGAGACTGATGCGGATGGCTATGTTACGAAAGCTAAATTTTCCCAACCAGATGAAACCGGAACAGATAATAATCCGCGGACTTTAGAAATCAAACACTTTAAATAGTCATCCCTTAAAAAGCCCATTTTTGCGAGATATTGTTCAGAGACAGTATCTCGCAAATTTTTTGAATCATGCACCAAAGAGCTTTCATGGCTCTTTTGAAATTGTAGGCCGCTGCCGCCAGAAGTACATTTACAGTATCTCCTACCACACCCTTGTAAAAGTTGCGGCCCAATTCGGTAATCTGATTTCAAATGACTTATTGTTGGTTCTATACCTGCACGCTTGCAGAAGAGTTTATGTTTTTTCTGTTTTTGATAACGGCTGTCTGATTTCTTGGGTACATCGGGAATCATAATCTTCGTCCCGTTAATTTCCTTCTTGCCTCTGTACCCTCTGTCACCGGCCAATACGTTTATCTTTTTTCCGGTTAACCGTTCTACCTGTTCCAGGGAAGACTCGATGGTATGACCGTCATATTCATTGCGAAAGGACATGGCTCCCAGAATAATACCTGTGACAGAACGTATGACGGATACCTTGTTACCGAATTCGTATTTCTTAT
>CASFRL010000074.1 GCA_949297285.1 uncultured Bacteroidales bacterium | reverse complement strand
ATACACTTGAATAAATAATTTAATTCAAATATAATTTTGATAAATTATGATTTTTTTGAAAATAAAAATAAAATATATAAAATATAAGTTGCTATTCGTAAAAAACAGGATATTGTAAGCTCTATGATATAACATATATACTATGAGCTCTCTACCGAAAAAATAAAAAACGGGGGGATCCATGCTGGAAGCATCTATCATCATGCCGACAAAAAACCGGGCTCCATATCTGGAAAAAACGCTGAAGTCCCTTTTGCATCTGAATACCCCTCCCGACCAGTTTGAAATTTTAGTATGCGATAATGGTTCGAGCGATGATACGGCAAAAGTAGTAGAACAACTTCAGCAGGCATATCCAGCTTTTTCCCTCTTTTATTTTTATGAACCGACCCCGGGTTCTATGTGTGCCAGGCATTGTGGTTTATCCCATGCCCGAAGTGAAATTCTCTGTTTCACAGACGATGATCTTAACTATTCGTCCAACTGGCTGAATGAAATTCTTCGGTTATTCAGGGAAAATCCACAAGTCGATATGCTTGGGGGGCCAAGTCTGCCGATTTTCGAGGCAACTCCGCCAGACTGGATGAAATTTTTTTTTGAAGAAGATTATGAAAAAGGATTTTGTTGTGATCTTTTCAGCCTGCTGTATCTGCCGAACGTCTCGCAGCCCAAACCAATAAATCCTTTACTAATCTGGTCGTTAAATCTGGCAATCCGCAAAAAATGCTTTCTCGAATGCGGAGGATTTCACCAATGTGTCACCGCCAAAGAATATCAATATCTTCAAGGAGATGGTGAATCAGGTTTGACAATACGTTTCCGAGATTTAGGGAAAATTGCATGGTACTCCCCTGCAATTGAAGTGCAACATGTAATCCCCAGAAACAGAATGACCGTAGACTTTCTTGATAATCGATTCTTTTATAACGGAATCTGTGATTCCTTCACAGACATTCGCCGGTCACACGGATTATATCTAAAACCGAAATTGACATTGAGGGACCGTTTCTGGCTGTTCAGACAGCATCTGCTTCATCCCCGTTCGCCTCGAGATTATGATTTCCCTATGTCGCAGAAGGAAAAAGTATTACGAATGCGCCTCTACTGGCAGTATCAGGCGGGATATAAATTTCATCAAGAAGCTGTCAGAAACAATCCTAAGCTGTTGCAATATGTTTTAAAAGAAAATTATTTCGACTATGCTCTTCCTGATCTATAATCATTTGTCAAGTTAATCGCCGGTTCAACAAAAAAACAACTTATAAAATTTGCTACCACGAGCTCCGGATATCAACCATAAACATCTCTATAACGAAACCTTCAGTAAACAATCATCAAGTCTCACTCTCACCTTCCCAAAACCATTTGTGGAAGCATACAGAACAGTTTTTATATATTCTTCGTGATAAAACAACTTCAGATAATTCAAAAATCGTCAACAGCTCCCCGGTTGAAATCAGACTCAGATGATGCTGTTTACAATATGAAATATCGTTGAAGTAAATTCAACCGCCCTCCATTAAAGTTTTCACAACTTGAGAAGAAAGCGGGAAATATAGCCAATCGCTGGTGAATAAAGTACGTTCTTTGAGTTGCATTTTAAGAAAAGTCGTCTATAATAAA
>CASFRL010000073.1 GCA_949297285.1 uncultured Bacteroidales bacterium | reverse complement strand
TAAAGAGGGATTGATTATCGACGATCGTGCGAACGGTGGCGGAAATGTGTCGCCGATGATCCTGGAGCGCTTGGCGCGCGAGCCATATCGCCTGACGATGCGTCGGGGCTCGTCGTTGATCGGTACCGTGCCCGATGCCGTACAAGTGGGCCCGAAGGTTTGCCTTATCAACAAATATTCCGCCTCCGATGGCGACCTCTTCCCATGGGGCTTCCGTGCCTTGGGCTTGGGTAAGCTGATTGGTGTACGTACCTGGGGTGGAATCGTCGGCATTAGCGGACCGCTCCCCTATCTGGACGGGACGGATATCCGTGTGCCTTTCTTCACGAGCTACGACCCGAAGACGGGCGACTGGATTATCGAGAACCATGGTGTAGACCCCGATATCGTGGTAGATAACGATCCGATCAAGGAATGGAACGGTGAGGACCAGCAACTGAACCGCGCCATCGAGGAAGTGATGAAGGAGCTGAAGAACCGCAAGCCGCTGCCCCCGGTTCCCGCCCCGCGTGACTGGAGCGTTCCGGCAGAGAGATAACCAAAGATAACCGATAAACCGGAGGGAGCCATCCATCATGGATACGCTCCCTCCTTTTTCTTATAGAAAATTACGAACCTCCTATCCTAGCAGCCATGGGATTTTCCAATAAAAAATAAAAGAATGGGCAAAAACACCGTGGTTACCCGAATAAAAATTACCTTTGTCCGTTATATTATCAAAGAACATATAACATAAGGCATGATACAAGCTATTATAGACAAACATTTTTTTAACTTGCTCATTTTTACCTTGGTGTTTGGTATATTACTATATGATGCCATTGGTTTTGACTATACAGACGAGATTTGTGCGTTATTTTTATTCATCCTATTCAGTATCTACCTTTTTTCCACAAAAGGTTGGGACTTTAACAAGGCCTTTTTAACAACGATTGGAATATTCTTGTTCTACTTTTGTTATTCTTTGTATATAGGCAGTAATACGAAAACCGCTATTTTATCGGATATGCTCATTCAGATAAAGCCTTATTTGGCTTTTTTCTGTGTTTATTCAATGATGCCACGATTAAACGAATCCCAAAAGCGTATTTTGAAATCCCTTTGTTTAGTTCTGTGGTTTCCTTTACTCTGCATCGGTTTAGCGGGAGCTGTCAACATCAAGTTACTCACTCTTTTGATGGGGCATCCCACTTATTTTGCGGCAGCGGTGATATGTGTTTCATTCTGTTATCTCTATTGTAGTGATTTTCGCACTATAGATAAAGTCGTATTTATCGCGTTATTGTCAATCGGCCTCATTTCTGGGCGATCCAAGTTCTATGGCTTTTTTGCATTGGCCACGATTATCATGTTCTACTTTTCGGCCATGAAGCAATTTAAATTAAACGCAAAGAATATAACTATCATTCTACTTACTTTAGTTGCCGTGATTTTTGTCGCTCGCGAGAAAATCTATTTCTACTTCTACCAAACAGTCACCGAACAAGTCGATAGGGATATGATCGCCCGCTATGTACTGTATGCAACAGCACCACAAATTCTCATTGATTACTTCCCTTTCGGGAGTGGATTCGCTAGCTATGGTACATTTTCATCGGGTGTTTATTATTCAGATATCTACGCCAAATATGGAATCGATGGTGTATGGGGAATGAGCCGAGATCATTATAACTTCATTGCGGATACCTATTATCCTTCATTAGCCCAATTTGGAGTTGTAGGCATTCTCTTATTTATGACCTTTTGGCTCTACTTGCTATTGAAGGCTGTTCGTTTCCATAAGATACACGCTAACATGAAATGCCTCTCACTGGTGATAATGATAATTGGCTTCTTTTTGATTGAAAGCACGACAGACTCAACATTCACTACGCATCGAGGTTTTTTCGTTCTCATGCTTTTGGGTTTAATTTTATCAGATATGAAATATGGGCAAATGGAACAAAGCCTTCCTGCCTCTAAACAAGTGACGCATGAAAATACTTCAAATCAATAAATACTTCTATAAAAAAGGAGGTGCGGAAACCGTATTCTTTAATACGATTCATCTTCTTGAGCAACATGGGCACACGGTAATTCCGTTTAGTTTACGAAACTCAAAGAATGAGCCGACCCCTTATGCCTCTTATTTCGTGAATTATCCGGAATTGTCTGAATCATCCGTTCTTCAGAAAATAAAATATCTACCCGCATTTATCTACAATAGAGAAGCGGCATGGCGTTTGGAGAAGCTCATTCAACAAGAACGGCCGGATATAGCGCATATACATCTAATGTTTAATAGCTTATCTGTATCTATTCTTCCTGTTCTCAGGAAATATCGTATTCCTGTTATCATGAGCGTACATGATTATCGCTTGGTCTGCCCCGCTTACACATTTACGGATGGACAACGAAATTTTTGTGAGCGATGTAAAGATGGGCATTTCTATCATTGTATTACTCACAAATGCTCGAATGGGAATCTTATCAATAGTATTATGTTGAGTTTGGATAGTTATTTCCGGGCTAATTTTTATCCTCCCATCGAATATATCGATCGTTTTATATTCGTCAGTCAATTTTCAATGAGGAAACACATAGAGGTGGAACCACGCTTTGCGAAAAAGTGCACCTATCTATATAATTTTACACCCGATCTTCCCCGAGAATATCATCCCTCTAAAGGGGATTATCTATTTTTCTTTGGGAGAATTTCGGAAGAAAAAGGCATATATACCTTATTAGAAGCTATAAAACGAATGCCTAATATTCAATTGAAATTGGCCGGAACGGGTCCTCTGTTAGAACAACTTAAAACAAATTGTCCCCCAAACGCAGAGTTTTTAGGTTTCAAGCAAGGAGAGGAATTACGAGAATTGATTCATAACGCTTCGTTTGTGGTGGTACCTTCGGAGTGTTATGAGAATAATCCGATGACAATCATAGAATCGTATATGATTGGGACACCGGTTATCGGTAGTCATTTGGGCGGCATACCAGAATTGATAATCGAAAGTGATACAGGTTTTACGTTTGATCCCAAATCCGTGGATCAATTATGTGCAACTATTCAGAAAGCATTTACCATATCTGAAACTGATTATCTACGAATGTCAGAAAACGCTCGACAATTCGCAAAAGACAATTTTTCGGAAGAAAGCCATTTTCAGAAACTTATTAAGAATTACCAGTATATTATTAATCATAATCCAGCATGAAAAAGGTTTATGTGTTTGGAACGCGTGGATTTCCTGGAGTACAAGGAGGTGTAGAAAAGCATTGCGAACGACTTTATCCGGAATTGGTTGGTCAATATGAGATCGTAGTGTTTCGCCGAATCCCATTTTTACCCCAGAATGCAGAAAAGAATTATAAAGGTATACGTTTTATTGATTTGCCTTCAACTCGTTTGAAAGGCTTTGAGTCATGTTTCCATTCATTCATTAGTACACTTTTTTGCGTATGGAAACGGCCTTCTATCGTACACATTCATAACATTGGGCCGGGAATGTTTATTCCTCTCTTAAAACTCGCAAGGTTAAAGGTGGTGCTAACTTACCATAGCGCGAACTATGAGCATAAGAAATGGAATTATATAGCTCGGAAAATTCTCAAGTTTAGCGAATGGATCGCATTAAGAGGTTCGGACGCTATCATATTTGTCAATAAGTATCAGTTAGAACGTTTTGATGAATCAATTAAACGAAAATCCGTTTACATTCCTAATGGAGTCGAAATCCAGTCTCCCAGTACACGAACCGACTACATCGAAGCACTCGGATTATCTCCTCAAAAATATATCTTAGCAGTAGGGCGCATCACGCAAGAAAAAGGTTTTGATTACCTGATCGAGAGCTATCTCAAAACACTGCCTCATGATTACCGATTAGTTTTGGCAGGAGGCATTGACCATGCGTCTGATTATGCGGCTCAAATACGGGATATGGCTCAAAAGCATCATATTGTTATGCCCGGATACGTGGATGGAGAACCCTTACGGCAGCTATATTCACACGCCAAGTTATTTATATTACCCTCTTACAATGAAGGATTCCCATTGGTATTGCTAGAAGCCATGAGCTATCGGTTGCCTTTATTAGCTAGTGACATATCAGCCAACAAATTGTTGGAGTTAAATCCAGATGATTATTTTCAAACAGGAAATGTAATAGATTTAGCAAAACATATCCAAAGAAAATTATCCTATATGGGCGAACACCCTCACTACTCCTTGCGGGCCTATACTTGGAACAATATAGGTGAACAAGTCGCACAAATCTATGAACGGTTGTAATGTGTGAAATTACTAAATCAAAGTATTGGCTTTATTTCGTGAGCGTGTTGAGCGGCTAAACGTCTTTGAAGAGGAGGAGGTGTCATGTAATTAGGACCGTACAATGTTCTTAAATATACATCCGGGTGATGAGGAGCATAAAATTTCGCCCCTTCAAAATCTAGTTCTATTACAGGAAAGATATCATCGTATCGTAGATATCTCTTCCACAAAGTATCAAAACCATGCCCTAAACGACAATCGGTTCCTAAGTGGCGATTCCTGTCAATCAATTTACGTGCGAATTTCATATATTGCACTACCAATCCATGAAAAATAGGATGAAAAAACGCTAGTACCTTCTTATCAAAAGACTCATCTTTAAAATAAATCGCATCCATACTCTTGCAGATAAAAGTATTATAGCTTTTCACCATCTTCTCGAACAAAAAAGGCAATGACTGTTTGTGATAGCGATCCATCGGGAAAATATCGATGAACAAACCTTTTTCGCAATCTTCATCCTCATAGCCTGGGGAAAGAATAAAACTTTTCCTGTCACGTACTTTACACGGTAAAGGCAAATAATGATAATGCGGGTCTGTCTCGCGCGTTTGCAACCACATATCCTCTGGAAACTCCTCGACCGCGATTTTAACAAATCGCTCATAGTCCTCTCGAATCATACAAATATCCAAATCATCGTCCCAAGGTATAAAACCTTTATGGCGTACCGCCCCTAAAAGCGTTCCCGAACACATCCAATAAGCGATATCATGCTTGCGACAAATATAATCGATAATCTTGAGCATACGCAGCATCACTAGCTGAGCTTGCCGTAGAATTGTTTCCCCGGAACAACGGTTATCAGGAAATATCCGCGAGAAATCCACTTTACTCATCTATTCAGCCCTCCTTTAATCTGTTTTTACATACGCTTTTGCCGGTTATATTCCAATTGAAGCGCTTTTGTTTGCTTTTTCACGAACAAATAGCCGACTGGTACAACCAAGGTCAATACAATCATCCCGATCGCGGCGTACAGTTTTCGCGGTCCTACGGGCTTACTCTTCACATAAGCGGCATCCAGCACCTTCGCCTTATCGCGAGCTTGTCCTAACGTAAGCGCCACTTCCTCCCGCTTTTGGAGTAAAATCAAGTAAACTCCCTGCGAAATTTCTTGTTGACGTTTTAGTTCTACATATCGACGTTCCGCTACAGGAAAACTGTTCATTTTCTCGTAGATTTGTCGTTCTTTCTCTTTTACTTCATTTAACGAGATATCAAGCGATTCTCGTGCGTTCCCGATCGTCTCTATGACACTCCCGCGCAATTCGTCCGCTTGCTTTGTCAAGGTAGCCACCAAAGGGTTATTCATACTGGAATTTTGAATAACACGGGCACGCTCCAGCAATACCTCGTTGTACTTCGATAAAGCTCCACCTTTCTCGCCTTCTTGGGCATTCAACAGAACAGGAACCAAATTGTAGCGATTCGCCGGATCTTTTACGAACGCATCCATCATTTCTATTAAATTTGTCTGGGCAGATAGTTCAATCAACTTCGTCTGGAGTTCTTTCATCTGCTCGACATAGTATAGAACATCATGTTCGATATCCATCAGCTGATGCTGGCTCTTGTAGCGTTCTATCTGGTCCTCGATGCCTGCTAATTCCACTATGATGCCATTAATCCGTCCGTCTAAAAAAGTCAATGATTTGCGGGCTTCCGCAAATTTGTAGTCTTTAGCTTGTCGGTTATAAAGAGCGATAAGGGTATCTAACATTTCTGTGCCTCTTTTCTTTTCATAATCGGTGCAACTCAACTCAATCACGTTCGAGGTCTTAGAGCTTTCCTCTATCACGAAATCTTCAGCCAATTTCTCTGCCACCCATCCCGCGGGATGATAAGTTATATCTAACTTAGGTAATGAAGTATTCGCATAGGCGGATGCACGATCCAAAAGGAATGTACCAACCGGCAATTCTATCTTAGCCGGTAAGGAAGAAAATTCTAAACGTTGTTTTTCCATGTTTACGGATTTCACGGATACTTGAATCTTTCCATCCCGTGGTCGGACCGAGAATTCCACATCTTCCGCCAGCTGTTGGTTTGTGGCGGAATCGGCGGTCAGAACGAGGGGGGATTGGTCGTACATCCGGTAGAAGGAGAAGGGTTTGCTGTAATCCACGTTGACACCCAATTCGAGCGCCATATCCCGCAAAAGCTTGTTGGA
>CASFRL010000072.1 GCA_949297285.1 uncultured Bacteroidales bacterium | reverse complement strand
CGAGTTATTCTCGGCAAATATTTGAAAGCGACATTTGCAGAGAACGATAATTTCGTCCGGCCTTCTTTACCTCTTTTAGTCGTAATAAGGATTACCCCTTCTGCTCCTTTCACACCGAATACGGCGGTTGCCGAAGCATCTTTTAATACAGAAATAGTTTCTACGTCATTAATATCGACATCACTCATTTTTCGCTCGATACCATCGACCAAGATGAGCGGTTGGGCATTATTCCAAGTAGACTTTCCACGAATAAGTATTGCGGGATCATCGTCTCCGGGACGTCCGGTATATTGTATGGTCGATACACCCGGAAGCAATCCTGTAAGAGCCTGACCGACATTTGTCAAACCTCCGGTTCTTTGCAAATCTTCACCGCTTGTTTGAACAATAGCACCTACAACACTCTGTTTTTTCTGTTGTCCGTAACCGATAACCATGACTTCTTGCAAAGCAACCTCTTCTTTCTCTTCCAAGGAGATCTTTACCGATGTCCGTTTTCTGAGGGCAACTTCTTGTGATTGCATTCCCACATAAGAAACAACCAATACAGCATTAGGATCATTTACCGTGATTGTAAAATTTCCATCCATATCGGTCGACGTTCCGTTCGATTCGTTGCCTTTTTCACGAACAGCAGCACCCGGCAACCCGACTCCTTGTATATCGGTTACTTGTCCCGTAATCTCAGTTTTCTTCTGCTGAGAACTTGTCAACTCCGATGCTGTCGGAGATTCGGAGTTCGCATAAGATTTCCCACTGTAAAAGAACAAAGGGACTAACAACAACCACCAGGGAATAACTACCCCCCATGGTAAACGCAGATAATTCTTACATCTCATATTCATGTTAGATAAGGTTATTACATATACTTTTATTTCTTAATGACCTTGCACGTAAATAAGTCATTTTCACTTACATGTTTTAAAAAATACAATCCGCTAGCATATTCTCCGAAAGAGATATACCAAGGTGAGCGATCGACACAACTTTGATAAACGACTTGCCCCCCGGCACTATATATCGACAAAGAACCGTCTTTTACTCCCGAAACCATCAACTGGTTTTCTACCGGTATAGGATATACCGAAATACCGCTATCGGTCTTTACCGAGGCTTCTGAAGAGGATAGATTTTGGTAATTCACCACCGCCGTAGCACTTTGTTCTTTTCCGGGAACAACCACCATCGCTTTAACAACTGTTGCCGATTCTATTTTTACCGGAGCCGTATATTTTTTCGAGTTTATTGTCGGCTCAGAACCATCGGTGGTATAATAAATCTCAGCATTGTCTTCTGCTGCTGTAATCCAGAAAGTATCGTCAGAAGCGATTTTTCCACCTGCCGGAGAAATAACGGGAGGTACGGCTTTTGCCGAAGGTAATTCACATTCGCCGTAGATAATTCCGACGCCACCGGTACCTAAATAAAGCCGTCCCGGACGATTGCGATCGGCACTCAATTGGCGGGGATTATTCGACAATTGCATCTGATCGTTGTTGATACGAGTCCAGTTTTCGCCATTATCATAAGATGCGTACATTCCCCAAACACCATCTAAACGTCCGAAAACATATACAACCGGGATATTTCCATCCAAAGGAGGCCCTACGGTTACACATTTTGTTGAATTAAAACGTCCGACTTTTCTAAACGATTTACCAGAATCGGAAGAATATCGCAACCCCGATTGGCCGGTACTCAACCATATCACGCCTTCTTCATATGGCGATGGCGACATATAGTATGCCGGCTGCCCGGCCTGTCCCGGGACCTGAGCACCTTCGGTAAAAGTGGCACCGCCATCGGTACTGATATAAAAGCGTCCGGGCAAAGCCACATAAAATTTATCTCCATTAATGCGATCCGATGCGATAAAACGGCTATAATTATCCCAAAAACCGCTATTTATACTGAAGGAAGGTAATCCTTTAGATTCTTTCATGGCAGTAGCACCGCCATCGAGCGTATATTTCAATTTTTGGTTACTCCCTGTCGGGGCCCAAATAAAATTATCTACATTTTTAGAAGAATATGCCATCTTCCCGGTCGTAGAAATATTTCCGCCTACGGTCTTCCACGTCTTTCCACAATCGGAAGAAAGCGATATTTTAAAATTGGATTGTCCCCACCCCAGTGAACTTACCCGAACGACATATTCGGGATGAGCCTCACAAAAATCGATTCCGGTACTTTCTTGATTGTCATACCATACGGTAGGATAATCGGTCAAAGAATAGTGGGTAAATCCGCCATTGTCGGCACAACCTTGATACAACAACGCATCATTGGAAGGTGAAATAATGTCGAAAACGACCAATTCCTCTACACCCCAAGGAACGGTTTCGAACAGAGGTTTATCTAAAGAAATATCTTCACTCTTCCAAGGAAGATACCAATCGGTAAACCATAATTTATTCGGATAAAACGGATCTAACTTCAATGAAGCCAAAGCAGCGGCAAAGTGACGATATTCATACCATGGCACATTATTTTTTACCTCGGCATTCCGGGCAATTTCTTTCCATGTATTCCCGCCATCGGTAGTCCGATAAATACGGTTGTTAAACCCTCCGTTTTGCTCAGCGACCACCAAATGTTTCGGATTATGAACATCTACCGTAATGGCATTTATGTCTTTCAAATCGGAGTTAGTAGCCAACCCGGATAACAATACCGGCGTTTCGCCTCTATTTCCGGAAAAGACCCCCTCTTGTGTCGTTACATACAAGCGTCCTTCCGTAGTAACCACAGCCTGACGCATCTCTTTATTATTCAATATAACAGAGAACGTGCGTCCGGCATCTTCAGAGCGGTAAACATTATAAGAATCAACGGCATACACCCAATTCGGCATTTCCGGATCAAACACGACACAACGTACTCCCATACCATTCGGGTCTGTATCTATCGATGTAATCCGGGTCCATGTATTTCCGGCATCTTCAGAGCGAATAACACCATTCTGTCGGGTCCCGACGATAATCACTTTTCCGCCATCCGACGGTTGCACGGCAATAGGTTCTCCGATCCATCGGTTATTTTCATTTCCGCCACATTTTGTTTCATAAAGTTGACGCCAAGTTTTACCTTGATCCTCAGATTTATAAACGCCAGAGGGAAAACTGTCCCACAAATATTGTCCTAACAATGCATATACTTCATTTACGTTAAATGGGTTCAATGCAATACCATCGCAACTCCATAACTGCATATTATCTACCGGAACCCAGTTCATCAACTGTTGCCAATAGGGTCGTTCGTTATCTTCAGTTACCGGCTGATATTTATAAATTCCCCCGACATCGGTTCTTGCATATATAAGGTCTTTTTGTGCAGGATGCGTCACGATCCCGGTCAAAAATCCACCGCCTCCCAAAGGAAGACTTTTCCATGCAAATTCTTGAGCAAAGACAAAAGAAGATATACACAAAAACAAAAATAATACCGTGTTTTTCATTCTCTGATTATTTAATTCTTACAAAATAGAAGTTTTACACTCATGCATATTCCAATAATTTAATGATCTATGCTATATCTTTCTTATGAAATATAGCATAGAATCATTAAACTATGCATACATAAAATTACAATTGCCTGTTATTTTTTAAGGAATTTAATTACTTGGCCTTTTGTCTTTACAAAGTAGAAACCTGAAGGTAATTCTGAAACAGAAACGATATTCTCATTGGTTCTCTTCACTTCTACCCCGTTCTCATTGAAGATAGAAAAACCATTACCCGGATTATTGACAACTTTCAGCAAACCGTTTCCTTGTATGAGATAGGCCAGATTCTGTTTAGTTTCATCCAATCCGGCAGAGCTTTCGGGCTCCGGATTATAATCGGTCAGATACACATCATCCAATCCTATTCGGGAAGTAGATGATTCACATTTTTCTACACCTCCTACCCGAAAATAGATTTGAGCATCTGTTGCGGGTTTGATCAGCCCGTTCTTAGCAAAATCCAACCCTAAATCGGCAAATTCATACATTCCGATTTCAATCTCATTCCATTGCCAGCCTTCAGGCAGCAGACTTCCCGGAATGGTGACTTCATAAGATTCGCCCAACGCATCTACAAAGGCTATTTCGATAGGCTTATTCGCCTCTAATTCGGGCTGTATCGCCAAATGAAGATACCAATCTCCGGTCACCTGGCTAAAATCGACTTGGTAACCCGGCTTAATGGCAAACTGAAAACCAAAACTCGAGAATGGTCCGTTTGTCCAATAACAACGCCAAGGCTCACCCCAAAAACCGCCTTCTGCTACATCTCCGGGGCCCGACATATTTTGAGCCCAAATCTCAATTCGGGTCCAATCTCGTCTATAATCGTAACAGAAGTAGTCCTCATGCGGCAATTCTGTCTCATTATCCTTACCATACACAATATAAATACGCTTTTCGGCAATAACCGGAATCGTAAATAATAGTGAAAGAAATAAAATAATAATATTTTTACTTTTCATGATGTTATTAATTTAAGGTGATACTTAAATACTTAACCTTCCAGATCTCTTCTACCGAGATGAAATAAAAATTAAAAAAATCCGCACTTTCCTTTATTCTTTTTCTAAAGGAAGTATGTCAAAAGATTTGTAGCAAGGGGGGGCGGAGTATTCTTTATCATTTCCAAGGCAGAAACGATCTTATAAAACAAAAAAACTGAATTCTATCAAACTCCATTCTTTCGACATACTTCCTCTGGAAGGAATAAAAACACTTACAAAAACTTTATTTTTTTACTTCTTGACAAATTTTGCAGATTTATTTCCGGCTTTTACAATATAGATACCCGGAGCAAGGGCTTCGATAGAGGCTATATCTTCTTGAGATTCAAGGGCTACACTTCCACAAACGCTATAAATCGTAAATCCTTTTTGCGGGTTGTTGATCACTTTTAGCAAACCGTTACCCATAGCTAATGCAATACCCTTGTCTTCTTTGACAGAAGCAACACCTGTATCTTCGCCGCCTTTCCAAACTTCAAACTCTTCAGGATTCTCCACTTCATCATAATCGGTCAGATAAATATCATTAAACCCGATTCCTGTTCCTTCAACATCTCCTACACTACCGAAACTAAAGAAGATCTGATTGTCATAGATCGCTTTTGCCGGATCGAATCCCAAATCTATAAAGTTGTACATATCGATATCGATCGCATTCCATCCCCAATAATCAACGACATAAGAGTCTTGAGGCATCATAAAAGTATATTCTGTTCCCTCATTGTCATAAAATGTCACATTGAGGTCACAATTCGACTGCCAGAAACGGGTATCCATGTGCAACACCCAATCGCCCGTCACACCTGACAAATCAAGGGTATGTCCTTCCAATACACTGAATGAATATTTGAACGGAGCTCCACCATTTGTCCAATATTCAAAGAACGTTCCACCCGATCCGTCACCAGGGCCGGAGCCACCCTCGATCCATCCTTTCACCTGATTATCATCGAAACGTGCATCGAATTGATAATCTGCTTCACCCGGAAGGTCTATATTCCGATGTTTACCGTACGCAAAATAGATACGGATTTCAGCCGAAACCGGCACTGCCATCAATATGGCCAATAACACAGAGAGTAATGTTTTCTTTTTCATGATAATTTTTTTAATGGTTAGAATAACTATTTTATATTTAGTTTGAGATTAATATAAAATCTTCCCGGAAAAAGGATGTCTTATACCGACCCGAAGCTTCTTCCGGAAGAAATAAGAAACACTTATAAAAAAATCTCACTTTTTTACTTCTTGACAAATTTTACAGCTTGTTTTCCGGCTTTTACAATATAGATACCCGGGGCAAGAGCTTCGATAGAAGCGACATCTTCTTGTGACTCAAGAACGACATTGCCACAAACGCCATAGATTGTAAATCCTTCTTGCGGATTATTTACGACTTTCAACAATCCGTTACCCATGGCCAAAGCGATGCCTTTGTCTTCTTTGACAGAAGCAATACCTGTATCTTCACCGCCTTTCCATACCTCAAAATTTTCAGGGTTTTCTGTCTCATCATAATCGGTCAGATAAATATCATTAAACCCGATTTCTGTATTCTGTACTGGTGTATCACCACTACCGAAAGTAAAGAAAGTCTGGTTGGTATAGATCGCTTTTGCCGGATCGAATCCCAAATCTATAAAGTTAAACATTTCAATATCGAGCGGATTCCATCCCCAATCATCAACGACAAAAGATTCTTTGGGCATCTTAAAAGTAAATTCGGCTCCCGTATTGTCATAGAATGTCACATTGAGATCTACTATATCCCAATTCACCTGCCAGAAACGGGTATCCATGTGCAGTACCCAATCGCCCGTCACACCCGACAGATCAAGGGTATGTCCTTCCATTACACTGAATGAATATTTAAATGGCGCATTTCCGTTAGTCCAATTTTGCGTCCAATTTGATTCATCACCAGGTCCAGAACCACCTTCAAGCCATCCATTAACAGTAACCTCATCTTTTCTAACATCAAATTCATAATCTACTTCACCCGGAAGGTCTATATTCCGATGTTTACCGTACGCAAAATAGATACGAATTTC
>CASFRL010000071.1 GCA_949297285.1 uncultured Bacteroidales bacterium | reverse complement strand
GCATCGCTGAATGACTTGAAAAAGTGCAGGAACATTTCGGTAGGCATATCTCCGATTTTTTCCCGTTTAAATTCGGCATTCCATACCAGCCACGCCCGCCCGCCGAAATCCAGTGCAACGGCACAAAGACAATCATCCATCGGCAGGTAGTAACCATAACGTTCGATACCTCTTTTATCGCCTAACGCTTTCCCGATAGCCTCACCTAAAGCGATACCGGTATCTTCGATCGTATGGTGCTCATCGACATTGAGGTCGCCCTTGACGTGGATTGTAAGGTCTATTCCCGAATGGCGACCGATTTGTTCGAGCATGTGGTCGAAAAATCCGAGTCCGGTAGAAATATCGCATTTGCCGTTACCGTCCAGGTTGAGTGTTATGTGTATATCTGTCTCAGAAGTTTTACGAATGACCTCGGCCCGTCTTTCTCCGGCAAAAAGAAATTCGGTGATCTTATCCCAGTCTGGAGTTACCAAAGCGCAAATTTCGTCCAATCCGGCAGTAGATATTTCCCGTAATCCCTCTTCTTCCGATTTCAGATATATGCCCCGGCAACCCATATTCCGGGCAAGTTCCATATCTGTAATGCGGTCTCCGATCACAAACGAATGTCTCATATCATAGCTCCCGTCGAGATATTTTTTCAGCATTCCGGTTTGCGGTTTACGGGTAGGAAGGTTCTCTTCCGGGAAAGAACGGTCTATCAGAATATTATCGAACGTAACCCCTTCATTTTCAAAAGCCCGTAAAATCTTATTTTGTGCCGGCCAGAAAGTCTCTTCCGGAAAAGCATCTGTCCCCAGTCCGTCCTGATTGCTGACCATCACCAATTCAAAATCAAGTTTCTCTTTGATGAAGTGCAAGTTCCTGAAAACTTTAGGAATAAATTCCAATTTTTCAAGGCTGTCGAGTTGGTAATCGACAGGCGGTTCTACAACGAGAGTCCCGTCACGGTCTATGAATAAAGCTTTCTTGATAAGGCTCATAATTTTATTTCTTTAAGTGCGTCGACCAATATTCTGTTTTCATCCGGTGTTCCCACGGTTATGCGCAAGCAATTCTCGCAAAGAGTGATTTTGTTCCGGTTGCGGACAATGATTCCCCGTCCGACCAGATAGTCGTATAGCGCTTGGGCATTACAGGTTTTTGTCAACAAGAAGTTTGCATCGCTCGGGTAAATGTGCTGTATAATCGGAAGTTTCGATAACTCTTGTCTGAGATTTTCCCTTTCCGCAACAAGCTCTTTTACCCATGCCCGTATTTCATCGCTTCGGTCTAAGAGTTTTAGCGCATGTTCCTGGGTGAGACGATTGATATTATACGGGTATTTTATCTTATTGAATATCTGTATAATTTCTTTCGAGGCAAAGGCCATTCCCAGACGTATTCCGGCACTGCCCCAAGCCTTTGAAAAAGTTTGTAACACGACCAAGTTAGGGTATTGATCGAGTTTTTTCAAAAGGGTGGGGGTAGCCGAAAAATCGATATACGCTTCATCGACAATAACGATTCCTTGAAAATTTTTTAAGATATACTCGATTTTCTCAGCGGCGAATGAGTTGCCCGAGGGGTTGTTCGGCGAACAAAGAAATAACAGTTTGCTGTTTGAATCGGCTTTTGATAAAAGATTGTCCGGGTCGAAATCGAAGTTGTCGTTCAGTCTCACGGTTCGGTATTCGACATTGTTGATGTCGGCACACACCTTGTACATCCCGTAAGTCGGGTCGATGGCCAGGGCATTGTCTATTGCCGGTTCGCAAAACGCTCTATATAGCAAATCGATAGGCTCGTCGCTTCCTACACCGAGAAAGATAGAATTGATATTTACCCCCTTTAATACCGCAATCTTTTCTTTTAACTGCCATTGAAGAGGATCGGGATAACGGTTATACGGTGCATTATACGGGTTTTCGTTCGCATCGAGAAACACCGATGCTTCACCTTTGAATTCATCTCGAGCCGAAGAGTAAGGCTTCAGTCTCCATATATTGGGACGTACCAACGTTTCTAAATCTTTCATGTCGCGTTTTTTTATGGTTTTATTTTGGCAAGCCGTATCGATACAGCATTCTTGTGCGCATCGAGCATTTCATTGGCAGCCATTGTCTCTATGGTGTTTCCCAAGTTGCATAATCCTTCGCGGCTGATTTCCTGAAATGTTATCTTCCGGATGAAACTGTCTAAATTTACGCCGCTGTAAGCTTTTGCATATCCACTTGTCGGCAATGTATGGTTGGTGCCCGAAGCATAGTCTCCTGCACTTTCAGGGGTATAAGGGCCTAAGAAAACCGACCCGGCATTGATGACTTTTTCGCTTAGTTCACGGAAATTGCTGCTTTGAATAATCAAATGTTCGGGGGCATAAGCGTTGGTAAGATCGATCACTTCATCCCAGTCTTTCAGTAGTATAAGCCGGCTGTGTGACAAAGATTTCTGGATCAACTCTTTTCTGGGCAACTGCTCGATTAGGCGTTCGATCTCACTTTTTACATGTTCGATCACCGATTTTTCGGTCGTGAGCAATATCGACTGGCTGTCGGCACCATGTTCTGCTTGCGATAAGAAGTCGATTGCCACAAATTCGGGCGAAGAGGTTGAGTCGGCGATAACTTCCACTTCCGATGGACCGGCAGGCATATCGATTGCTACATCTTTCAAACTTACGATCTGTTTGGCTGCAGTCACATACTGATTGCCGGGACCGAATATTTTATACACCTTAGGTACGCTTTCGGTACCGTATGCCATTGCCCCGATTGCTTGCACTCCGCCTAATTTGAAGACTCGGTCTACTCCGGCTGTGCGGGCGGTGAAAAGAATTGCCGGGTGCACTTTCCCGTTTTTGTCGCATGGACTGCACATGATAACTTCACGGCACCCTGCGATGCGGGCCGGTACGGCGAGCATCAATACCGTAGAGAACAGCGGTGCCGTTCCCCCCGGAATATAAAGTCCTACCCGTTCTATTCCCACAGCTTTTTGCCAACACGTAACACCTTGGGCCGTTTCTATTTTGCGTGAAGTTATCGCTTGTGAGGCATGAAACTTGGCAATGTTATCTTTGGCGTTCAGTATAGCTCTCTTTAAGTCTTCATCGATCAGTTTTTCGGCTTCGGCAAATTCCTCTTCCCGAACTTCCAGATCGGATAAAACGACTCCCTGAAATTGTTCTACATAAGAACGCACCGAGCAATCCCCGTTTTCCCGGATGTCATTTAATATGCCTTTGACCTTCTCGTGCAAGGCCGACGTATCCAGATGCGGGCGTTCTATGATCTTGCTCCATTCGTCGCGTGAAGGATATTCGATAATCTCCATATTATAATACCATTTTTTCGATGTTTAGTACCAGTATGCCTTCGGCTCCAGCTGTCTTGAGTTTGTTGATGATTTCCCAGAACCGTTTTTCTTCAAGTACGGTATGTACCGAGCTCCAACCCTCTTGGGCAAGAGGCATAATCGTCGGACTTTTAATGCCCGGCAAAACTTCAAGTATTTTTTCTAAAGAGTCGTTGGGTACATTCATCAAAATGTATTTCTTATCTTCAGCTGCTTGGACAGCGTTGATGCGGAATATCAGTTCGTCGAGAATTTCGAGTTTTTCTTCTGTGAGGTTATTGTTGGCAATGAGTATTGCTTCCGATTCTACAACGATCTCTACCTCTTTCAGCCGATTGCTGACCAAGGTACTTCCAGAGCTGACAATGTCGAAAATTGCATCGGACAAACCGATTCCCGGTGCTATTTCGACAGACCCGGTAATGACATGAATATCGGCATTTATCTGTTTCTCTTTTAAGAATTTACTCAGTATTACCGGATAAGATGTTGCGATTTTCCGACCGGAAAACCATTCCAAACCTTGATACTCTTCATCTTTGGGAATAGCAAGGGAGAGCCTGCATTTGCTGAAGCCTAAATTTTTGACGATGCGGGCCGGTCTCTCTTTTTCCATAAACTCGTTTTTGCCTACGATACCGATATCGGCGACTCCTGAAGCAACCGAATCCGGAATGTCATCATCTCTTAAGAAAAGAACTTCTATGGGGAAATTCCGGGCAGGAATCAATAACGTGCGTTTCCCTGAGGTCAGTTTGATTCCGGTCTCTTCCAGAAGTCCCATTGTGTCTTCATATAAACGTCCTTTCGATTGGACTGCGATACGTAACATGGATAATTTTGTTTTTATTAAGTTTATAAATTATTATTTCGGATATAAAAAAAGGCTTACCGACAGGGGTAAGCCTTTTCTTTATATTTTTTTCTTACAATACAATTACAGCTCACCTCATTTGAGTTAAGAATGGTGATGGCCGTGATGTAAAGTAATGTTCATCATATTCATTTTGTTTTTGATGTTGCAAATGTACATTAAATATTATTATTTGCAAATAATATGATGATTTTTCTTTTCGAATGTTTTAGAAAAAATGTATAAACCGATAATTCATTATTTTTTATCCTTCGATAAAGGGATGAAAACTCCGAGTATGGCGCCGAATGCCCCGTAGGCAATCAACATGCCGATCGTATCCCACAACAGGTTTGGTATAATAAGGTTATCTGTTGCCATAAAAAGCCCTATTTCCAAAAAAATGGCTATGACGATTCCGTATATCAATCCCCGTGTCCAGTCATTTTGTACCCAACTTAATATTTTGATAAAGAAAAGACGGTATATAAACGCGAATATCCATCCGGTAATCAGTTGCAGGAAGAAAAATAACAGGATCGAATGTCCCGACAGTAGAAATAAAGGTGAAATATCGACAAACAGGCCGTTGGCGCTGCCAACATAGGAAACCAACAATAAAACAAGAGTTGCAAAAAATCCGCCTACGATAGGTTCTTGTATCTTTTTCATACGTGTTATAGTTTGTGGGCCGGAGTAGAATGAAATCTGCGAGATTTTTCTTTTATGAACGCAGCTTCTCTATACTGCAAGACCCGGTGAATTTTTTGTAAAACATTTTTTGCAGGACTTTTGTTTGCACGCAGGTCTTTTATCCGCTTTTATCGGGAGGAGAAAAGTGTTTGTCTCGAACAAGGCGAGGGGAAAGCGATATTGTTTCGAATTTTATTTTTCTTCTTTTATTTCTTCAAATTCGACATATTCACCATCTGTTTTGTCGAATATTTTTTCTCTTCTTTTTTGGTAAGTGTACCATTTGGTAGAGCTGTTTCTTTCCTGACTGTTGTCTGACCTTTTGTCCGATCCTTGATTGCGGTGCGTATTTCCGAATAGGATGCGGGCTATCGTCCCGATAAGGCCTACGGCCGACAAGAGGATGAAGATAACAAAGAATATGAGAATATAAAAGAAAGTCATAATTTCGAAATATTTTGTGTGCTATATCTGTATTCTAACAAAAACCGTTCCGTTTTTGTTTTTATAACTTCATATTTATAACCGATAAGATGATGTAGAGTATGATTGCGGCAGAAAATCCTCCGAATCCGAACAATACGATAAATACGATTGCTCCCAACAGGAGTATATAGCGTATATAGTTGTTTTGTAGAGAGTAGTCTTTGAATTTTAACGAAAACATCGGAAGTTCCGATACCAACAGATAAGAAAAAATCAGGATAAGTACGCCTAAAACATAGAGATTAAATCCGTTTTCGATGCCCCACAAACAAACTCCTATCCAGAACAGCGCATTGGCCGGTACCGGCAATCCGATGAAAGATGTGGTTTGGCGTGTGTCGATATTGAATTTGGCTAATCGCAATCCCGAAAAAACCGGAACCAAAAATGCCAGATACGGGAAATAGTTTTGGATAAAGGCCGGATATTCCGGAGTGATTAACTGTTGGCTGAAAGAGAATATAAGTATGCCCGGAGCCAGACCGAAACTAATCAGATCGGCCAATGAGTCCAATTCTTTCCCCATAGGTGAATAGGCATTTAACAACCGGGCGGCAAATCCGTCCATAAAATCGAATATTGCCGCTGAACAGATAAATATTGCCGAAATTTCAAATTCTGCCTTGAACGCAAAAAGAGCGGCAAAACATCCCGATAACAGGTTTAAACAAGTGATTGCGTTAGGAATATGAGAAATAAAATTTTTCATAATGATACCGTTTAGGTGTGTTGCCTTTTTTCTATTTACCGACAAATTACAATTTTGCGATTTGGGTTATATTCCCTGTCGTTTTGTCATTTAATTTGACGAGAATTTCTGTCCCTAACGGAAGGAATACATCTACCCGTGAACCGAATTTGATAAATCCCATATGTTCGTCGATATGGCATTTATCGCCTACTTCTGCATATGTCACAATTCGGCGAGCCATAGCTCCGGCGATCTGGCGCATGAGAATTTCTTCTCCCTTATCTGTCTTGATGACTACGGTCGAACGTTCGTTGTCTGTACTCGATTTGGGCAGATAAGCTGCCATGAAACGTCCGTTCTGGTGGCTGACATGAGTTACTGTCCCGTTTACGGGAAACCAGTTGGCATGCACATTAAATATAGTCATGAATATAGATACCTGAATTCTTTTATCATGAAAATATTCGTTTTCCATGACTTCTTCTACGGCTACTACTGTCCCGTCGGCTGGAGCTACTACACTGTTTTCCATATCGCCTTTGTAATGCCTTTTGGGGGATCTGAAAAAGTTGAGTACCAGCAAAAAGAATACGATAGAAATTATCAGGATAGGAATAGAAACATAATGAATATTTATAAAATAGTGGATAAGACTATTAATTATCAGCAAGACAATACATAGTATGATTAATATGTGTCGTCCTTCCTGATGTATTTTTATTTTCATAATATCGCAATCATATAAATTTATCACGCAAAAATAATGACATTTTACGGAATAGCAAAAGAACTTTTTTAAAATCTTAATAGCTGTTTGTTTTTACTTGGCAAAAGGTGAAAATGTCATGGGATGATGTCTGGCTTGTAGAATGACTGTTAAGATGTTGTAGGATAGGTTATTGTTCTATTTATAATATGCTGAAGTCTTGGGCGCCTATTCCCGCAATCGAGGGCTGATAGTTATTGTGATATTATTTTTTTGAATTATTGCGGAATATATCCCGTAAAATATGGGGCCGAATAATTATCTTTGCCTTGTAAAAAGCAGTTGGATATTATGAGACGCACCCTTAGCAAAAGAAGACATAATAGGAATTCAAAACAGGATGATTCGATAAAGACATATTTGGTACAAGAAGAACCGGTTGCATTGCTGGAATATCTTTTTACATTGTTCCCCGATAAAAGCAAGACGACCGTAAAGTCTTACTTGTATCATCGTCAAGTTGCCGTGAACAATCTTCCTACAACGCAGTTCGATCTGCCTTTGTGTGCAGGCGACAAAATCTCGGTAAATTTCGAAAGAGGTTTCCGTGTTTTTAGTCATAATCGTCTGCGCATCGTGTATGAGGATGAATTTTTGATAGTTGTCGATAAAGGTTATGGGCTGTTGTCGATGTCGACCGACCGCATCAAGGAAAAAACGGCTTACCATATCCTCAGCGATTATGTGAAAGCCGATCATCCGGCCAATCGCATATTCATAATACATCGGCTCGATCGGGACACTTCGGGCCTGATGATGTTTGCAAAAAGTCAGAAAGTGCAGGAACTCATGCAGCGGTCGTGGAACGATTGGGTACTCGATCGTCGCTATGTGGCTGTTGTAGAAGGTGTGCTTGATCAAGAAAAAGGAGAAATTTCTTCATATCTTGCCGAGAATTCCGCATACCAGGTTTATTCGACTCAGAATACAAATGCCGGGCAATATGCCTTGACCCGTTATGAAGTGCTTCAAAGCAACGGAAAATATTCTTTGGTCGAGCTTCAGTTGGCTACCGGTCGGAAAAATCAAATCAGAGTACATCTGAAAGATATAGGGCATAGCATTATCGGTGATAAAAAATACGGCTCAACATGCAATCCCTTGGGACGTTTGGCGCTGCATGCCTCTCGTCTGAGATTTGTACATCCGATTACCCGGAAAGATATGTTTTTTGAAACGCCGATTCCTCCTAAATTTGCCTATCTTGTAAAAGATCGCAGAAAAGATTGAGGATAAAGAGTTTGTTTTGAAAATACTTTTCGTGTGTTACTTTTTAATAACACAAATAATCTTATTAACTTTGCGTACTTTTTGTTCAGAAGTGTGCTCGGGGGGATAATCTCCTTGTCGTGATTGTTTTGCAGAACTGAAAAAATAATAATATAGCAGTAAGGTAAGTGCGTTCTATTAGCAGTATGTATAGCCTTTTTCTTGCTGAACTTTTAAAATTATATACAAAATGAATATTTCGTATAATTGGCTGAAAGACTACTTAAATATCTCGCAGACTCCTGAAGAAGTGGCGGCTGCCCTCACTTCGATCGGCCTTGAAACAGGAGGAGTAGAGGAGGTGCAAACGATCAAAGGCGGATTGGAAGGCCTTGTGATCGGTAAAGTATTGACTTGTGTCGACCATCCCAATTCAGATCACCTTCACATAACCACTGTCGATTTGGGTAATGGCGAGCCGGTACAAATTGTTTGCGGGGCGCCTAATGTAGCTGCCGGTCAGCATGTCGTTGTGGCGACAGTCGGCACCGTCTTGTATTCGGGAAACGAATCGTTTACCATCAAGAAATCGAAGATTCGGGGCGAAGAATCTTTCGGAATGATCTGTGCCGAAGATGAGATCGGTATCGGAGACAGCCATGACGGTATCATTGTATTGCCCGATACCGTATTGCCCGGAACGTTGGCAAAAGATTATTATAACGTAAAAAGCGATTATGTCCTGGAAGTAGATATTACTCCCAATCGTGTAGATGCCGCCTCTCATTACGGAGTGGCTCGGGATTTGGCTGCCTATTTGAAGCAAAACGGATATGATGCCGTATTGAGCCGGCCTTCGGTGGACGCATTTGCCGTTGATGATAAAGATGGAGACGCCATTACGGTATCGGTCGAAAATACCGAGGCTTGTCCTCGTTATTGCGGCATTACCATACGGGGGGTAAAAGTTGCCGAAAGTCCCGAATGGCTGCAACAACGTTTATTGTCAATCGGGTTGAGGCCCATCAATAATGTGGTAGATATTACCAACTTTTTGTTGCACGAGACCGGTCAACCTTTGCACTGCTTCGATCTCAACCATATAGATGGGGGTAAGGTTATCGTCAAGACCCTCCCTGAAGGAACAAAATTTGTAACTTTAGATGGGGTAGAACGTTCTCTTTCAGATCGGGATTTAATGATTTGTAATGAAAAAGAGGGAATGTGCATTGCCGGTGTATTCGGTGGATTGAAATCCGGAGTGACCGAGCAAACTACTGACGTATTTCTCGAATCGGCATATTTCAATCCGATGTGGGTACGTAAAACCGCTCGTCGTCATGGGTTGAATACCGACTCTTCATTCCGTTTCGAGAGAGGGGCCGATCCCAATAACCTGATTTACGTTCTTAAACGTGCCGCATTATTGGTAAAAGAGCTTGCCGGAGGTAAAATAACCGGAGAAATCGTCGATATTTATCCGAACAAAATCGACAACTTCAAGGTAGAACTCAAATATGAACGGTTGAATAGCCTTGTCGGCAAAGTGATACCGCAAGATGTCGTAAAAAATATCTTGTCCAGTCTTGAGATAGAGATCTTGGACGAAAAGGACGGCGTTTTATCATTGAGCGTACCGACTTATCGGGTCGATGTGCAAAGAGATGTCGATGTCATTGAAGATGTGCTGCGTATCTATGGATACAACAATGTCGAGTTTACGGATACGGTACATTCCAATCTGTCCTATAAAACGATTACAGACAAAAATCATCGATTGTATAATCTGATCGCCGAACAACTTACCGGATGCGGATTCAATGAAATTATGAATAACTCTTTGACCAAGAGTGCATATTATACCGCATTGACCACCTATCCCGAGAAAAACTGCGTTCAACTTCTCAATCCTTTGAGTAATGATCTCAATGTCATGAGACAAACTTTGCTTTTCGGAGGGTTGGAAAGTTTATCGCACAATATCAACCGTCGGCGTCCCGATCTGAAATTTTATGAATTTGGCAACTGTTATTATTACAATGCCGATGCCGACAGTGCGAAAAATATTTTGGCACCATACTCAGAAAATCAATATCTCGGATTGTGGCTTACCGGTAATCGGGTTTCGGGCAGTTGGGCTCATCCCGATGAAAAGTCTTCGGTATTCGAGTTGAAAGGATACGTCGAAAATATCTTTGCCCGTTTGGGTATCGATATGAAGAGATTGCAAATTGCTCAAGTTTCGGACGACATGTTCGATGCCGCTCTGGTTTATACGATGCGGAACGATGCAAAAGTTCTTGCAAAATTCGGATTGGTATCGAAAAAAATATTGAAAACGTTCGATATAGAGGCCGAAGTTTCTTATGCCGAAATGAATTGGTCGCTTCTGGTAAAAGAATCGATCAAAAATAACGTAACATTCCGTGACATATCGAAGTTCCCGCCTGTAAAACGAGATTTGGCATTATTGGTAGATGCCTCCGTGCCGTTTGCTGAAATCGAAAAAATCGCGTATGATACAGAGCGTAAATTATTGAAAGAAGTTTATCTTTTCGATGTTTATGAGGGAAAGAACTTGGAACCCGGAAAGAAATCTTATGCAGTATCTTTTATCTTGCAGGATGAGACCAAGACATTGAACGATAAACAAATTGATTCGATAATGAACAAGATTATCAACAATTTGCAGCAAAAACTTAATGCAAAACTCAGATAAATAATTAATATTATTAAAATAGAAATATAAGATACAATGGGAAGAGCGTTTGAATATCGTAAAGCCAGAAAACTAAAGCGTTGGGGCAACATGGCGCGTACATTTACAAAATTGGGTAAGGAAATATCGATTGCCGTAAAATCCGGTGGTCCCGATCCCGATGCCAATCCGCGTCTGCGTGTTCTTATGCAAAATGCCAAGGCTGCCAATATGCCGAAAGAAAATGTAGAACGTGCGATTAAGAAAGCAACATCGAAAGAAGAAGGCGATTATAAAGAGATCGTTTATGAAGGATACGGACCGTTCGGTATTGCCATTGTGGTAGAGACCGCGACCGATAATCCAACCCGTACTGTTGCCAATGTTCGCAGTTATTTCAATAAATTCGGCGGTTCGTTGGGTACCAGTGGCAGTTTGTCTTTCTTGTTCGATCATAAGAGCGTGTTCAAAATCAAAGCTAAAGAGGGTGTTTCGTTAGAAGATCTTGAACTCGAACTCATCGATTATGGCGTAGATGAACTTGATGCTGACGGCGAAGAAATTGTATTGTACGGCGAGTTCGAATCGTTCAATAACATTCAGAAATATCTCGAAGAAAACGGCTTTGAGATCGAGAGTGCCGAGTTTGAACGCATTCCGAACGATACCAAAGAAGTAACAGACGAACAACGCGCTTCGATCGAGAAATTACTTGAAAAATTCGAAGACGATGAGGACGTACAGAATGTTTTTCATAATATGAAAGAAGTTGACGACGAAGAATAATTTTCATCGTTCATTCAGACCATTGAAAGAGAGAAACTCGTCGAGTTTCTCTCTTTTTTTGTACATTTCCGGTGTGATACGGTATTCTTCTGTTCACACTTTATTGCCGTGTCGATTACGTTTTCCTGTAAACGATAAGGATTTTATATATTGGGCAAGGCGAAAGAGATGCTTTCGAGAGTGAGGTTGTCAAAGTAATACGCCGGTTACTTTTGCGATAAAGATAAATTATCGGCTCTTTTCTTTACTGCATCTTTTTGCTTTTTCCAGAGTTGCCAAGAATTGATGCTGTTTTGCCAAACAACATAAGATGCCGGGCCTATCGATGCCAGAGGGTGCAGGTAGATAAGTGCCATCCAGATCGCCAGCACGGTATTTTTCTGCCCCAGACCTTGGCCTCCGGCAATCAGGTTATTGTTTTTATAGCCTATCCATTTACCGAGAACAAATTGGGCAACGCAGACAACCAGGGCAAAAAAGGCGATTAATATTTCTTCTTTGAAATTTCCCGATCCTTGTTCGATTATAAAAGATACGGTTTTCCCCATAACGATGGTGAGAGATACCGCCCACATATAGAAAGATACGCTTTGGCGGTTTTGCAATATGCTATGGGCTTTAGGAAAGAATTTGCGCAAGAAAATTGCTACGATAAACGGTAAAATAAGAAGAGGAAGCATCTGTTTACAAATAATCACGAACGATTCCCAAAACGGCATAGCCCCGTGTGCTCCCATAAACGAAAAAATAATCGGTGATGTCAATGCCACAGTCATGTTGCTAAGCAGGCTGTATGTCGCCAAACATGCAATATCGCCTCCCAGCATTCCTGTAATAACCGCTGCCGCCGTGGCCGTAGGTGCAAATACGCAGATAAAAGTCCCTTCGGCTACCATGGGGTCGATAGGTATCAAAAGATAATACAGCAGCAATCCGCCGAATATTTGTATAAGCAATAGGCTGAAATGCAGAGGGGATATTCTCATATTGCGTAATGATAATTTACAATATGTAATCAACAACATCGAAAAAATGAGATACGGTGTTAAGAAAGAGACTAATTCGACATATTGATAAAATATCGCCCCCGTTATCATGGCGATAGGGAGCATATAAGTTTTCAGCTTTTGTAACATTTGGACTATAATAAACAAAAGAGAAACATTCTACAATGTTTCTCATGTTAAGTTAGACTTTTTATTTTTGCACTGCAAAAATATTATTTATTCTTCAAATAACCGCTGATTTCTGCTCTTTTTGTTAGATCGAATACTTGACGATGTCGCTCTGTATGGCATAATCTACTTTATAATGAAAAAAGAGTAAAATGTTTTTTTTAGGGTCGGGAAGCTTATAAAAAAAGGCAAGATACGCTTTTTCTCGTTATCTTGCCTTTGTCCGTATGACCCGATTTTACGGGGAATTATTGATTTACTTCTTTCGCAAGGTAAATAAGGGTAGGGAAGTGGTCGCTGTATCCGTTCAGATATACACCCCCGGCGTGCGTCCGTTTGGGATACCCTTTATATTTCCCTTCAGTCTGTTTTAAGAAATTCCGGTTGAATATTTCCGCCTTGATAAATTTCAGAGAAGAGCGATCTTTGCCCAAGAGGTTTTCAGAAATGATGATCTGGTCGAAAAGATTCCATGACCCTTGATAAGCCAAAGAGCCGATACCTTTATCGAAGAAGTTCCACATCGTATTGTAGTATCCGCCTTTTTTTACCTCTTTCTGATCTTTTTTAGCCCCTATAACAACTCTGCAACTGGTATTATTAGGATCATCGTTTAAGTCGCCCATGATAATAACTTTAGAATTAGGGTCGGCAGTCAATACCGAGTCGGCGATGTGTTTGGTCAGTGCCGCAGCCGCTTCTCTTTTAGGTCTCGACTGTTTTTCTCCACCCAATCGTGACGGCCAGTGATTTACGATTATATGTACCCGTTCTCCCCCCAGAATACCATTTACTAATAATTGATCACGGGTGCGCATCGATGTGTCGGCCGGATATACCAATCTGAAACTTTGGCTGTTTTCGAGGGTAAATTGATTTTTGTCATAAATCAGTCCTACATCGACACCCCGTCTGTCGGGCGAGTCGTAATGGACGATGCCATAATTTCTTTCTGCCAATTTCCCGGTTTTGATAAGATCTTCTACCACACCCCGGTTTTCGATTTCGGATATACCGATAACCGCAGGTCCGTTCGGGAGCGGAAACGGTCCGTCAGTTGCCAATTGTCCGATAGCGTAAGACAAGTTTTTCAGTTTATTATTGTATTTCAATGATGTCCAGTGCATACTCCCTTTTGGAGTAAATTCTTCATCCAGAACATCCGGTTGGTCGATTGTGTCGAACAGGTTTTCAAGGTTGTAAAAAGCGACGGCATATACGGCAAACTGTTTCCTTTGTTCGTTGCTTTGTGCATTTAAAGATAAGAAGCCGAAAAAGAGTAGTACCAGAAATAAGCTGAATTTTTTCATACGTTAAAATATTTAGTTTCTAATTCGGGAAAATATTCTTTATTATGGTTTATACTTACAATTTATAACAAATGTGTGTTGTTTCAAATCTCTTTCCTGAAAAAAAATTTCAGAATCCCCCACAGACATTGCATATCAGAATACAAAGGTTCGAAAAAAAAATGAAATAAACATCTCGTTTTTATGAAATTTCGGAAATTTGTGGTGTTTTTTTTATTTTTAGTTTATAACTGTCTTATTATTAGATATATATGACCGTGATAGGTCGCAAATAATTCATCTTTTCCCGTGTCGAAATAGGCCGAATTCGATTTTAACATATTCAAATGTAAAATATAATGCAAATGTAATATGAATAATCAAAAAAAATACATTAATTTGTCACTCTATTTGTCATCCAAAATATAAGACAAGACATAAATATAGGATTAACAAAATTGTGAGAAATATATCAATATCAATTATAAACTAAACCTGAGTATTTTATGAATCGAAATTTATGGCTGTTTATAATGCTTTTTTTCAGTGTTTCAGCTTTTGCACAAAAGGCTTCGCTGAGAGGAGTACTTATAGACTTTGACACGAAGGCGCCGATTGCCGGAATTAAAGTTTCATTGAAAAACAAGGACATTTCGGTAACGTCTTCCAAAGACGGAGTATTTATTTTCAAAAATTTATCTTCCGGAGCTGATGAACTAATAATTGCTTCTGTCGATTATCAGTCTTACCAACAGAATATTTTGATTGGTAAAGATGAAAAAATCGATCTTGGCAATATCGCTTTAATTAAAATACAGAAAATCGATCAACAAGAAGAAAATATCCTATTGTTCGATGAGGCACTTTTGGATGATGAAAATGAATTTTATTCCCAGTCTTCTTCATATTTGTCGGGGGCATCGGATGATATTTATTTAAATGCGGCCAGTTATAATTTCAGTCCGATGCGCTTCTCTATAAGAGGATATGATCAATCGGCATCGACGACGTACATTAACGGCATTAATTTTAACGATCAGGAACGAGGCCGTTTCAATTATTCGAGTCTGGGTGGATTGAACGATGCTTTTCGAAACAAAGATGTGATCAACGGTATCGAGAATACCCCGTTTGCTTTCGGAAATTTAGGCGGTGCCACGAATATCAATGCCCGGGCTACTGCATTTGCCACAGGGACAAAAGCCAGTGTTGCCTATTCAAACCGTTCATATAATTTGCGGGCTACGGCAACACACTCTACCGGTTTGATGAATAACGGTTGGGCATTTACCGCCTCTACCGTATGGCGTTGGGCAAACGAAGGTATTGTCGAAGGGTCATTCTACAATTCGTGGGGATATTTCCTTTCGGCCGAGAAAATGATCAATGACCGTCACAGCGTATCTTTAGCAACTTACGGCGCTCCGACAAAACGGACACAATCGGCTGCCGTAACTCAAGAAGTTTACGATTTCAGAGGCATTTACTATAACCCGTATTGGGGATATCAAGATGGTAAAAAAAGAAATTCTCGCGTGGTCAACAGTTTCGATCCTACGGTCGTTGCCAATTGGGATTTCAAAATCTCTGACAAGCAAGATTTGAAAACCGGATTGGGTTTCCATTACAGCAATTATAGCAACACGGCACTCGGCTTTTACAATGCCGCCGATCCGCGTCCCGACTATTACCGTAACTTACCAAGTTATCAGATCAATGACGTACTCGGCTCTTACGGTCTTGCCGACCAGCAGAACAACATGGATATGATAATGAGTAATGTCGATCAGGATTTGCTCAATGAACTGACACAACAGTGGACAAACAACAATACAGATGTGACCCAGATCAACTGGAACTCGTTATATCAGTCAAATTATCTGAACAATATCGCCAATCCCGATGGAAGTGCGAAATATGTATTGGAAGAACGGCATAATGATTTGATGACGACGGCATTGAATTCCGTTTATTCAAATCAGCTAACCCGTCGCCTGAAACTTACTGCCGGTGTTGAAGCCAACTATTCGAGAGGTATGCATTATAAAACCATGAACGATTTGTTGGGCGGTAATCAATGGATCGATATCGACCAGTTTGCAGAACGCGATTTTGCCGGGAATATGACGATTATACAAAATGATTTGCGTAACCCGAATCGGAAAATTGTAGAAGGAGACCGTTTCGGCTACGATTACAATATGCATATTATAAAAGCCGGATTGTTCGCTCAGAATGAATGGAACTGGACCAAATTCGACCTCTCTTATGCAGCGCGTTTCACCTATACGACTTTCTGGCGTGAAGGAAAGATGGAGAATGGGCGTGCCGCTGTTATCGGCGTACAATCTTACGGCAAAGGCAAGTCGTTGAGTTTCTATGATCCCAGTTTCAAAGCCGGATTGGTATATAAGATCGATGGTCGTCAACGGTTGGTCTTGAACGGATTAGTTGAAACACGTGCCCCGTATGCCGGATATGCTTACGTAGCACCTCGTGTTAAGGACACCCAAATACAAAAAGTTGTGATAAATCCGAAAAATCCGAGCCAGTATCGTTTGGAAGATCTGCCTTCCGAAAAAATATATTCTTATGACTTGACCTATCAATTTACAACACCGATCGTTAAAGGACGTATTACAGCATTCCATACGATCACTCGCGATGGAGTAGAAGGAACGGGATACTACAATGATGAATTCCGTACCTATATCAACCACACGCTTTCGGGGGTAAACAAACGCTATATGGGTGTTGAAACCGGTGTCTCCGTGAAGTTGAACGACAATTTCTCTGTTGAGTTGGCCGGAACGTATGGCGACTACCGTTACACCGATAATGCCATGGGTACGATGAGTGCCGAAAACGGGGCTAACCTTTTGACCGGAGAATTGCCTGTGAACGCTGCTGCTGCAAGAGCTTCGGATATCCGTGAACAAGTATATATCAAAGACCTGAAAGTAAACAACGGCCCACAATTGGCGGCCAGCATAACATTGGATTATTTCCATCCTAAGATGTGGTTTGCCGATATAACCCTTTCTTATTTCGATAACAATTATCTCGATTTCTCGCCTTCTCATTTTACCGAAATGAACTATTATGGCGGTACCTATAAAGATGAAGCCGGGCAAGACATTACGTATAGCGGTTATCGTAAAAAAGGTACCTACACGGCCGATGAGGTGAAGAGTGGAAAATATGCACAAGACCGCGCTTTGGTAGAGATGTTCGGTACGCAAGAGAAGCTGAAAGGCGGGTTCATGCTGGATGCCTCGCTCGGTAAAGTCATTTACCTGAACAACCGCAAACAATCGTTGAACATTAATTTGAACTTCAGCAATATATTGAATAATAAAGATATGGTGACCGGCGGTTACCAGCAGGGACGTATCTCCCGTAATACCAAGAGTCAGACAAAAGATATTCAGTTGGTCGACCGTTATCCTAACAAATATTATTATGCGTGGGGTTTCAATTGTTTCTTAAATCTGGGATATAAGTTCTAAAATTTAGCGAAGATAGTTATGAAAAAGATGAAATATATTATAGTTTGTGCATCGTTGGCGGTGACGTCGTCATTTACTTCGTGTGTAAACGATTACGATGAAATCACTCAGGATATGGCGATTTTGCAGGAAAACGATCCTCGGGTTTGGGCAACAACCATGTCTATTGGTGAATTAATTTCCATGTATGACCGCATCGACAGCCTGTATGTGTTTGGTAAAGATGATACATTGCGTTATCATGCTCCGTTAGATCAGGCAACCGGAACGATAAAAAATGCTTATTATACCGTTAATCGTGGCGATGTCGAGTACCCGATTGTCGGAGCCGAATATGTCGACGGACGCCTGAAATTACCAATCGAGTATAAAGGCAAAAAATTTACCATTTATCGGGAAGAGGGAGCCAATAAAGATCTCTTTACTCTGAATCCGATAGAGGCTCCGCAAGATATTTACATAAAAGGACGGGTTATCTCTAGTGATACGGCGTCGAACATCTACAAATATTTTGTTTTGGAAGATTTAAATACCCGTCAGGCCTTGAAAGTATCGATAGATGCCGGTAGTTTGAGTGGTATTTTCCCCTTGGGACAGGTCGTTGCCGTGAAATGTAACGGTTTGATAATGGGACGTTATGCCCAGATGCCGCAGTTGGGTGTTTACTCTTTCCGGAACGATGACAAGACCCGTTACGAGCCGGGACGTATTCCTTATTCTTTGGTGTATGACCATTTCCAACGCATCGGATTGCCCGATAAGAACAAGGTGGTACCGAGTGAGTTTGCATCTATTTCGGAATTAATGGATGCATTGTCACTCCCGAACGGAGTACAAGATTCGACATGGTACGGACGCTTGATCAAAATCAAGAATGTGAAGTTCACATGGAAGAATGACCGGGATGCTGATTTGAAAACCGAATTTGTCTCTTTACGCCGTTCTATTGAAGATACAAAAAATGTGACTGCGCATCAGTTGAGTCCGGTATTCGCCCCTTCTACCTATGATATAAATCGAAGATACAATGTCGGTTATCCGATGTCTCGTGAAATAGCCGATGCCGGAGGCAATACGATATATGTTTCGACAAGCGAATATGCCCATTTTGCCGAAACGTTTATTCCGAAAAAAGAGAGTGTAGGAGACGTAACCGCCATTTTAGGTTGGTATTGTGATAATAAAAATTATGCCGGAAAAATTCAATTGACGCTTCGTTCTTTAGATGATCTCGAAGGTTTTGAATACTATTCCGGTGCACGTAGATATGCTGAGGGTGAAAGGCCTCAATAAAAAATAAAATTAATAAATAATCAATATTGTAATTTTAAATTGAGATTAACTATGAAAGCGATGAAAAAATTAGTATGGATGCTTCTTGCCGTTTCAATGGTCGGATTTACATCTTGTGACAATGACGACGATGAATGGATCGATGACAGTAATCTGGGTAGCGGAGAAGATAGTGGAACAACTGTTACTCCGGCTGGTAGCGGTACGTATGCCGACCCGTGGAATGTAGCTGCAGCCAAAGAAAATCAGGATACCGATTATAAATTCGTAAAAGGATTTATTGTAGGTCATGTACCCAGTGGCGATTTGAACGAAGCTCAATTTGAAGCACCGTTTAGCGGAACCGATGTGAATGATAATCCTCTTACCGAAGGCCAGAATATCTTGATTGCAGCAAAGGCTGATGAAAAAGATGTAAACAATTGCTTGGTTGTTCAATTAAATCCCGGAGCAATACGTACGGCTTTGAATCTTATTACTGAAGGCAATGCGGAAAAAGTTTTGGGCAAGGAAGTGATTCTGCAAGGAAACCTTGAAAAATATTTTGGAGTAGTCGGATTGAAGAGCACGGCTTATGCC
>CASFRL010000070.1 GCA_949297285.1 uncultured Bacteroidales bacterium | reverse complement strand
GTCCACTGCGATTTTCCGCCCCACGTCGAAATCGAAGGCAATCCGTCGCTGATCGGATCGATCTTCCGGAATTTAGCGGACAATGCCTCCGCCTATTCCGGTGGAAGCGACATATACATCCGATTGCTCGAAGAGTCGGAGGATGAGTACCGCATCTCGTTTGCCGACAACGGAGTGGGAGTGGGAGAGGAGCACCTGCCCCATCTGTTCGAACGTTTCTATCGTGTCGACAAAGGCCGTTCGCGCAAGATGGGGGGCACCGGCTTGGGACTTGCCATCGTAAAACACGCCGTACTGTTTCATGGAGGAACCATTACGGTTCGAAACCGAAAAGAGGGCGGATTAGAGTTTATTTTCACCCTGAAAAAACATGCCTGATCGCCCGATGATTTTTGCTTACCATACCTCTCCGTTCGCTACAAGATCTTTTATGATACAATTTGTAAGAAAATTTCTTAACTTCGTATTCGACGTATCAAAAATACTGAGAGTATGAAAATCCAGCACGTTGTATCGTTTCTTTTGATCGCTATGGCGGTAGCTTGCCGTAATGGAAAGCAGACCGAAACATACCCCTTATTTCCTGAAGAACCGTCCCGAACCGCATACGAAGGTTTTACTTGGGAGAAAGTCAGCGGGGCAGGCATCCAACTATGGGCTCAACGCAACCCCAATATACATATCGTTTTAGATGATAATTCACAAAGTGCGTTTGTCGAACGCGGAGGTGAGCAACCAAGTCGTTGGATGGTCATAAAGGTCTTTACATTGAAAGATAAAAACATCGACGACGTACTCCGTCAATTACAACAATCACCCGAATGGGATACAACCCAGACTTGTACATTCAAAGAGGGAAAAAGCAACAGGAAAGGTGTCAAACGCTACGACCTCGTCCCCACAGGCGACTATGCAAAAAAGATACAGGACCTCTCTTCACAGGAACCAATCCCCTCAACATGTAACGGCTGGGGTATGGGGAACAGCGGGATCCGGTATTTCGAAATCCACGATAACTATCCCGACAAAGCAATATTCCTCGAAATCGGTCAAGATGCCCCTCTTTTCGACGAGCAAAGTATAGTTCTAACTGAAAATTAAAAGATTAATCGTACTCAACAGCTGTCATTACCGGAAACGGTTGATACCGATAAATCATATCAACTTTATAACTCTTCGACAATCCGATGCAAAAAACTCGGAGATCGGAGAGTTTTATTTTGCATTCTGATAAGCTTTCGGCGAACATCCGACCTCCTTCTTGAAATAGACCCCGAAAAAAGACTGGTTGGCAAAATTCAACATATCGCTAACCTGTTGGACCGTGTACTTTCCACTTTTCAACAATGCTTTAGCTTCCAGAATGACATAATCCCGAATCCAATCCCCCGCATGACGGCCACTGGCTGCATACACCATCTGAGAAAGATATTTGGGAGTCAGACACAGTTTGTCGGCATAGAAACCGATATTGCGCTCTTCGGTATAATATTCATGGACCAACTCCATGAAATCATCATAAATTTTCTTTTTCCTATTACCGACATACGCATCCTGTACATCCACATAGGGTGTCACTAATTGACATAGGTTACAGACAAAGACCCGAAGATACCCCCTGATGACCTCTTTTTTATATATATAGTCGGGTTGTTTCAATTTCTTCCTCAAAGCCTTGTATATCTGCACCTGTTCCTCCATCTCCTCGTCATTAACCCGAAATAACGATCGTCGGACCAAAAACTTTCTTAATACAAAAGATTCCTGAGAGCTGGGATCCATAGCAAAATATCCCTTCGAAAAAGCAATGAAACCCAACTTACAATCGGCGGAGATATCAAGACATTGCCCGATAGAGCCCTGTTGAAGACAGATAATATCGTTCTTCTGCAGTTCATACTCATTAAGATTCAATCTAATGCGAAAAGATCCGCCCAAACAAAATAAGATCATCGTAAACTCTATCTTGAACGGATAGGGAGATGCGACAAAAGATTTGATCTTAGGACTGGACAAAAAAACATCCGATTTTTCCGTCACATTGAAATTATCGGCCATGATAAATTCATCCTCAATAATGCACGCGCGTTCATCGAGCGGTATCATCAACAGACTCAATGTACGAATTCGTTCTGATTGCTGCATAAGACAATAACGTTTTTCAGCACAAATATACTAATTCAGATAAAAAACACCTCGATAATTGTTTTAAAAAGCTATATTATCATCCTTTTGAACAATTCTACCACACACAAAAACATTCAAGATGCATCAAAAAAATCGAACTTTGTACTCAATAAAATCATAAAACTTTGCATACAACACCATGAAAGCATCACATTGGATTGTAGCCACCACAACCGTATGTCTGCTGGGATCCTGTGCGGGCGAACAACAATCGACCCCGTTCCTCCGCAGCGTCTATACCACACATCCATCCACTCGGGGAGAGGAGTCCTCAAGTATCTACTCCGGCATCGTCGAAGAGTCTCATGACGTCGGACTCGGATTCAAGACGGCGGGCCAACTGAAAAACATCCTTGTCGAAGAGGGCGATTTCGTCCGGAAAGGAGAGCTGCTGGCCGAACTGGACGATGTCGATTATCAGTTGGCTGTCGATGCCCTGCAAATCCAGTACGACCAACTGAAGGATGAGGTTGCCCGAACGACACAACTCTTC